>NZ_JBHZAG010000045.1:0-39587 GCF_042754125.1 Amycolatopsis sp. NPDC059235 | reverse complement strand
GTCGTCTGGTGGCGTCGGCGAGGGCAGTTCCTCCGCGTCGGACACCGGGGCGCCCGAACCGGGCCGCGCCTTTCTCCAGGGCAGGGTCAGCAGGCCGGACGGCTCGCCACGTCCGAGGACAGCGACTGCTTCAGCAGCCGTCCGCCCGGGGATGGGGAGCGCAGCGCGCCGTTCTCGACCAGGATCTGCCCCCGCAGGACGGTCAGCCGGTTGCGGGCCGCCGCCTCGTAGCCGTCCCACGGCGTGTAGTCCGCCTCGTGCAGGTCAGCCGCGGTGATCTTCCACTCCAGACCCGTTTCCATGAGCGCGAAATCCGCGTCGCTGCCGACCGCGATCGCGCCCTTGTGCGGGTAGAGGCCCATGATCTTCGCCGCGTTGGCCGACGTGAAATCCACGAACCGGTTCAGCGGAAGTCCCCGCCGCACCACGGCTTCGGTGTACGCGACCGCCATCCGGACCTCCACGCCTGCGTGCCCGCCGGTGGCGTCGAGGATCGTCTGCCCGCGCGTCTTCACGTCGAGATCGGTGCACACGCCGTCGGTCGCCAGCGTGCTGAGCGTGCCCGCGACCAGCGAGTGCCACATCGCGTCCCGGTCCGCGGCGGACTTCAGCGACGGATAGGTGTGGTAGATGACGCCGTTCTCGCGTTTGTAGTCCTCCGCGGTGTAGTACGCGTAGTGCGGCAAGACTTCGCCGTACACCGGCTGTTCCCGCCCGCGCGCCTCACGGATCGCCTCGATGCCTTCAGCCGCGCTGACGTGCATCAGATAGATCGGCGCGCCGACATGCCGAGCGAGCGTGATGACCCGCTGGAACGAAAGCTGCTCGGACAACGCGTTGTGCGCGTCCGGCATGTACGGCACCGCGGTCTTCTGCTCGCGCTGCAGCCGCTTGTACGCGTACATGACGATGTCGTCGTCCTCGCCGTGCACGCACAGCATCGCGCCGGCCTCGGCGGTCTTCTCCATCAACGCCCAGATGTGCCCGACGTCCGTCTTCTGCTTCGGGCGCGTCGGCGTCGTGTTCGTCATCCAGACCTTGAAACTGCCGTGCCCGGCCGCGACCACCTCGGGCACCTGGTCGAGGACCTCGAACGGGATCTCCGGCTGCGCGAAGGTGCCGTGCAGCGCGTAGTCGGTGTACGAGCTGCCGGACCATTCCTTGCCCTTGCGCTCGAACGACTGCCACAGCTCCTCCCCCGGCTTCCAGTGCGCGAAGTCGATGAGCGTGGTGGTGCCGCCGTGCACCGCGCCCTCGCTGACGCGGTCCGGGCCGAAGCACTTGATGCCGGATTCGGCGGCGGTCGGCAGCACGGAGTTGGTGTGCACGTGCGGGTCGATGCCGCCGGGAACGACGAGCAGCCCGGCGGCGTCGACGGTCCGGGCGGCCTCGGGCGGTTCGCCGTGCCCGGACTGGAAAAGCCCGACGATGATTCCGTCAGCCACCGCGATGTCGACGTGTTCGACCCCGGCCGGGGTCACCACGGTGCCGTTGCGCACGATGAGATCGAGCATGGTTTCCTCCGCTACGGTTGGGCACGCGTCAGCCAGGACGCGTGCGGCGTGCCTGCGAAATGCGCGACGTCCACCGCCGCTTTGGCCGACAGCCGGGCGTTGACGAGCTGGCAGATCCCGACGTCCGCGGCGATGCTCAGGAACATCGCCGCGCGCTCCCGGGTCCAGCCGAACGCGTCGGCGGTCAAGGCGAGCAGGTCGTCGAGCGCCGCCTGGACGGCTTCGGCCAGCGTGTCGCCGTCGCCGATGGTCAGCAGCCTGCCGTCCGCGCTGAGCACCAGCGGACGATCGGAACCGGTCGGCCGCGCGTGGTGCCAGGAAAGCGTGACGGCGCCTTCGACCTCGACGCCGGTTAGCGACGATTCGCCGTCGCCCTGGCAGGCGTGCAGATCGCCCGCGTACAGCGCGGCGCCGTCGGTTTGCGCGGTCAGGAAGATCGACGCACCCGCGGTGAGTTCCTTGCAGTCGAGGTTGCCGCCGTGGACGCCGACGGTGCTGCTGCCGGGTGCCTCGCCGGGAACGCCGACGCCGATCTTGCCGACCATCGGGCGCACCGGAATCCGCACGCCGTCGCCGAACTCGACATAGCCGTCCTTGATCGGCACCGAGTGTCCGGAGGTGCCCAATCCGCTGACCGCGCCGCGTCCCGGCAGGGTCACCAGCGCACCTCGCTCGGCGATGTCGATGCCGTGGAGATCGACGCGGATCCGGTCGCCCGCGCGGACTCCGGGGAGCCGAACCGGGCCGGTCAGCGGGATGGACAGGTCGGTGTAATCACGCGACCGGTCGAAGCCGCCGCCGGTGTGGAGGCTGCGGGCGCCCAGGACGAACCGTTCGTGCTCCGGCACCTCGCACCGCGGCGGGGTGTCCGCGCCGAACTCCTGCTCGACGCGCTCCGTGCTGACGACCATCGTCATCGGTCGGCCTCCGCCTCGGCCAGCCCGCCCAGCACGCTGAGCAGGCACTTCTCCCAGTACACCGAGCAGGCATCCGCACCGCGCGCGAACGCCGCGGCAACCCCGGCCGCGTCCGCCGCGGGCAGCCCGACCGGCACCCCGTGCTCGCGGAACACCCCGAGCGCCTGATCGATCAGCTCAGACACCTCGGATGCCGACCCAGGCCGGTTGATCCGCACGTCGTCCGCCAGGTCGGTCGGCCCGAACCACGCAGCGTCGACCAGCCCGGATTTGGCGAAGGAAGCCGCCTGCTCAACAGCGTCGGCGGTCTCCACCAGTACCGCAATCCTCGGCGCACCGCTGAAATCCGTGCCGTACCGGCTGGCCCGCGAAACCTGCCGCGATCGAGTTCCCGCTGGCGGAAAGCGGGTCGCCTGATGAGCGGCTTCGATCTCCGCGAGCGTCCGCACCTGCGGCAGCAGCAGCTCCGTCACCCCGGTGTTGGCATACGTGACCAGCGTCTGCGGCGACAGATCCGGCACCCGCACCGAGACCTCGACGCCGCTGCCCGCGAGCGCCAGCACGACGTCCGCGCACCGGTCGGCCGAAAGCGTGGTCTGTTCGGCGTCGAGGACGACGAAGCCGAGGCCCGCCTGCGCGATCTGGCTGATCAGCAGGCGGTCCGGCTCCGCCGTCAGGACACCGACCTGTCGGGTCACCTGGCCACCGCGGCCGGCGCGTACACCGGCTGCGCCCAGCCGCGGTCGGCGGCGACGCGGTTGCGCACCGCGCGCCGGTAGAGGTCCTGCAACGCCCGGGTCAGCTCGCCGGGTTCGCCGTCGGCGACCGGGATCCGGTCGACCGAGCTGACCGGGCTGACCTCGGCCGCGCTGCCGCAGACGAACACTTCCTCGGCGGAGTACAGCTCGGTGCGGTCGATCGGCCGCTCGGTCACGTCGATGCCGAGCTCGGTCCGCGCCAGCTGCAGCACCGAATCCCGCGTGATGCCTTCGAGGATGCTCTCGGTGACCGGCGGCGTGCACAGCTTGCCGTCGCGCACCATGAAGACGTTGTAGCCCGCGCCTTCCGACACGTGACCGTCCACAGTGGGCAGAAGCGCGGCGTCGTATCCGTTGCGGCGCGCCTCAAGCAGCGCGAGGCGGCCGTTCTGGTAGTTCGCGATCGACTTGACCCGCGGCGGCATCGACCGGTCGGAAATCCTCGCCCAGCTGGAAATCTGGACGTTCAGCCCGGGCCGGTCGAAGTACCGGCCCATCGGGATCGCGGCCATGAACACCGTCGCAGGCCCGGTGTCGTCCGGTTTGCCGTCCGGCGAATCCACGAACACCTGCGCCCGCATGTGCAGGTCCTCGTGCAGGTCGTTCGCCCGGATCAGGCCGAGCAGCTGCTCCTCGAGCCGGTCGACGTCCTCTGGCCCGTCGATGCCGACGACTCGCATCGACGCGACCAGACGCCGCATGTGGTCGGCCACCCGGAACGCGTACAGCTCACCGGCCTCGTCGTCGAAATACGCGCGGAAGCCCTCGAAGACGCCGACGCCGTACTTGGTCGAGGTCGAAAGCACGTGGAGCTGGGCGTCGGCGTAGGGCACGAGTTCGCCGTCGTGCAGCAGATAGGTGGGTTTGGCTCCCATGGGGATCGCCTCCTACTCGTCGGGGATGAAAGTCCAGTTCTCCGCGACGCTCATGCCGACCACCAGGTCGACGTCCTGGTCGGTGTCGTTGGTGAGGCCGTGGACCACGGACTTCGGGATGTAGACGGCGTCGCCGGGCCGGGCGCGGAAGTTCTGGTCGCCGAGGTGGATCAGCGGTTCGCCGCCGACCACGACGTAGAACTCCGAGGCGTCCGGATGGTGGTGGCGCAGGTGGTGCTGACCGGGCCGGATCCGTCCCCAGCTCACGTTGAGGTCGTCCGACCCGCTCAGCTGCGGGTTGATCAGCGGGCAGACCAGGCCCTCGTCGCGCTGGCCGCGCAACCCGGTCTTGTCGAGTTCGGTGAACCCCTGCTGCGCGACGCTGTGCACCAGGCGGCTGAGGTCGAGCGTCACCGGGCACCCCGCGGTGCGTGGTCGATCCACCACTGCGCGATGTCCGCGCGGGTGGCGAACCAGACGCCCTCTTGCGCGAGCGCGTACTGCAGGAACCGCCGCAGCGCGATCGCGACGCCCGGCCGTCCGCCGATCCGGCAGTGCAGGCCGACCGACATCAGCTTCGGCACAGTGTTTCCCTCGTGCAGCAACATATCGAGACTGTCGGAGAGCACTGCGACGAAATCGTCCGCGGTACCGAGGCTGCCGGGACCCCAGAAACGCGCGTCGTTCGTGTCGCCCGCATAAGGAACGATCAGGTGTTCCGACTCGCCCGCTGGAACAAAGTACGGCAGGTCGTCGCAATAGGCATTCGAGTCGTAACGGAAGCCTTCCTCGACGAGGATTTCCCGCGTCTTTTCCGTGATGCCGTCGCGCAGGTAGAACCCGACCGGACGGACGCCCGTGGTCTTCTCGACCGACTCGCGGGCGCGGCGGATCTCCTCGCGCTCGTCCTCCTCGGGCATCCCGACCGTGCCCTGCCAGCGGTAACCGTGGCAGGCGACCTCGTGTCCTTCGCGGATCAGCGCCTCGGCGACCTGCGGATTGCGTTCCAGCGCCATGCCGCAGGCGAAAACCGTGGACGGCACTTCGAATTCGCGCAGAATGCCGAGCAACCGCCACACACCGGCACGGCTGCCGTATTCGAAGAACGATTCCTTCATCATGCTGCGCCGCTCGGGCGGGCTGCTCCAGCCGCCGAAGACGGAAATGTCCTCGTCGGCCTCGTCGCCGTGCGCGATGGAGCTTTCCGCGCCTTCCTCGTAGTTCAGCACCACCGAGACGGCGACCTTCGCGCCGCCCGGCCACGGCACCGCCGGCGGGTGCTCGCCGTAGCCGATCAGATCGCGCTCGCTCACGACGCCACCCGGCGGCGCGCGCCCGACTTCCACGCGGCGATCGCTTCTTCGAGCGTGCAGGTGTCGTGCCGGGCCCGCATCACGGTCATCGCCGCGTTGTGCACCTCGGTGTCATACGCGCCAACGCAATCCTCGACGAGCACGGCGTAGAAGTCGTGGTGCGTCGCGTCCCGCAGCGTCGCTTCGACGCAGCCGCCGGTCGAAATCCCGATCACAGCTACCGATTCGATTCCCTGGCTGCGCAACAGCAATTCGAGTTCGGTGCTGATGAACGCGCTCGGCCGCCGTTTGGTGACGACAGATTCGCCCGGCTCCGGCCGGCAATCGGCGCAGAAGTCCGTCGCCGGGTCGCCCGCCAGGCTGAGCCTTCCCAGGTCCACCGAGCGTCCGTTGGCGATCGTGTACAGCGACCGCAGCCAGGCCGGCGGCGAGCTGTGCGCGTCCGGCAGGTTTTCCACGCGGACATGGAAAACCGGGACGCCGTTCTCGCGGGCCGCCGCGATCGCCTGGCCGCAGCGGCCGGAAACGCCGCTCATCATGGACAGGTCGTGGTCCTCGCCGATGGTGCCGCCCTTCGCGACCGCGCCCTGCTGCATGTCGATCACGAGCAGCGCGTTCACGGCCGGGTCGAGCAGTTCTTCCAGGGTGTCGCGGACTTGTTTGCCGCAGATTTCGATCATGTGCTCAGTCCCCTTGTATTTCGTGGCCCGCGCCCGGCTCCGGGAGTGGCCCGGAGCCGGGCGCGGGAAGTCGTCAACCCGCGATGCCGGACCAGCGGATCGGCCCGTTCGGCAGCGGGGCCGCGGTCTTCTCGCCGCCTGCCGTGACGACCAGGTTGGGCGTTTCGACCAGCTCGATCACCGGCGTCTGGGTGTCGCCGATCCGCGCCAACTGCTTGAGCAGGTCGGTGCGCTTGGCGCTCTGGTCGACCGGAGTCCCGGCCAGCTGCTGCCGCAGGCTGTCGTAATTCGGGTCGGAGAATCCGGTGGTGTTGTTGGGAGAGTTGGAGAATTTGATCCAGGCCAGGTACGCCGGGTCGGCGATGACGACCGGTTCGCCGTACAGGACGGCCTGGTAGGTGCCGCCGAGGACGGCGGTGGAGAAGTCGGTCGGGCTGGCCATCGGCCGCAGCGTGACGTTGATGCCGACGTTCTTCAGCATCGACTGCACGAGCACCGCGGTGCGCTGCGAAACCGGACCCGGGCGGGTCGGGCTGTAGGTCAGGGTCAGGTCGAACCCGTTGGGGTAGCCCGCTTCCGCCAGCATGGCTTTCGCTTTGGCCGCGTCGAAGCTGTAGGCGTCGCCGAAGGCGCCGAGATCGAAAGTGGCGTTGAACGACGATTTCGCGGGTTTCGCGTAACCGAAATAGGCGCCGGTGACGATTTGCTGACGGTCGATCGCCATCGAAATCGCCTGCCGCACCCGCACGTCGTTGAGCGGCGGTTTCTGGGCCGACAGCATCAGGTTGTCCATGTTCAGCCCAGGACAGTCGTGCACCTTGACGTTCGGCTTCGCGGACAGCGCCTTGTACTGGTCGTACTGGAAGCCGCTGGCGACCTGCGCCTGGCCGGACGTGACGATCTGGCTCCGGGTCGCGTCGGTCGGGACCGCCTGCACGGAAAGCGAGTCGATGCCCGGTTTCTGCCCGCCGTAACCGGCCACTGTGGACACGCTGAGCGCCTGGCCGGGAGTGAAGGAGTCGAGCTTCCATCCGCTGTAGTCGGCGATGTTCTTGGCCAGCCAGTCGTGCCCGATCGGGTCCGCGCCGGTCGTGTGTTTCTTCGCCTCGGTGCTGTCGTACACGTACGCCAGCGGGTTCTGCAGCATTTCCTCGGTGTAGGAATTCCACTTTTTGACGTTCAGCGAAACGGTGTGCGGATCGACCACGGACACCAGGTTCGACGTGTCGTACCCGGCGATCTCGAAGGTCTTCTTCAGCACCGGCTGCGCTTTGAACCCGTAGGTCTCGAACGACCATTTCACGTCGTCCGCGGACAGCGTGTTGCCGGTCTGGCTCTTGAGCGAGCGCAGTTTCACCGTGATCGCCGTATGTGCCGGGTTCACCTCGATCGAATCGGCGATCAGCCCGGTGACGCCGTTGGGCGTGGAACCGCAGCCGTTCGCGGTGTCGCCCTGCTGGTAGGTCGCGAGCTGGGAACCCAGCCCGGAAAGGACGAGCTGCGACGCCGCCCCGCCCCACGGGGCGATGGTCAGCGTGTCGGGCAGGCTCTGGACCGCCATCACGACGTGGCGGCTGCTGCTCGCTTGCTGGGGGCCGCCGCCGCAGGCGGTGATCCCGGCGGCCAGGAGCAGGACCGCTCCCGCGGCCGCACCGTGCACAGGCCTCATTGTTCGCTCCTTGCTGACGAGCGCGATCAGGGGTGAGGGGTGAGCGGGTCCGTGAAGGGAACCCTGAGGGAATCAGAGTCCGTGAAGGTTCCCCTCACGGCATTCGCGCGAGGCGTTTTCAGGCGCGGTAGGCCTGTTTGTGCCCGGCGCGGACGATCGGCAGCACGTCGAGCAGGTCGGTGATGACGTTGCCGTGCGTGGGGCACACCAGTTCCGCGCCCAGTTCCCGGGCGAGGTCGGCGACCCCCGCGTACCGTTCGTCGGCGTCGTCGACGAAACGGGAGAAATACAGTGCGCTGCCGGTGAAGAACGCGGCGTTCTCCACGGCGATCGGCCGGCGCAGTTCGCCGGTCGTGAGCCCGCATTCGCCCGGCAGGTGCGCCGGGTCCTCGTCGTCGAGCTCCGGCCGGTGCATGTAGCAGAATCCGTCCGCGGTGAAGAGGCTTTTCGCGCGCGGCGCGTAGCCCCACTGCGTGTTCGGCAGGTCGCGGATCATGGCTTCCACCACCAGGAATTCGTGCCCGCCGCCGAGATCGAACCGGTCGCCGGGCCGGGTGGCGCGCAGGTTCGGCACGACCTCGGGATAGAAGAGGTGGTAATCGCGGACGTCGCCGATCACCTGGATATCCGGGTATTTCTCGACGAATCGCGGCAGATTGCCGGTGTGCGGCAGTTCCGGATGCGTCACGAACAGATAGGTGAGATCGCGGCCGCCGAGCACCCGCTCGACCACCTCCTCGATCGCCCACCAGCTCGACGGGGCCCCGGTGTCGACCAGGACCGAGCCTTCATTGCCCTGCACCAGATACGCCGAGTTGTGCCCGTGGATGAGCCGACCGTCCACTTCGAACGGAAGACAGGCCCCGATCCAGGTGACCCCGTCCGCGACGAGCCGCGGCAGGTCGCTGCTCAGCTCGTGCGCCATCGCGTCCAGGTCGAGATCTTCGATCTTGCTTGCTGGCTTGTTCATGCGCCCACCGTCCTCAAAGCCTGGAGCATCAACTGCAGATGGCGCTCGACGACCGGACGGCCGCGCAGCACACAACCCCGGGCGGGCGCGATGATTTCCGGCTGCAGCGTGGAAAACCGGTCCTCCAGCCACTCGCAGAGCCGGTTGGTGGTCGCCTTGCGCAGCCATTCGTACTTCGCCACGAGATGACCGACGACATCGTCCACAGTGGTCGAGTCCTCAGTGGACGGATCGATCACCCGCGACGCCGCCGGGTCGCTGACGATCCCGTGCGTGAACACGTCGGAGGTGAAGATCGCACCGGTTTCCGAGTCCCAGCCCCAAAAAGTAGGAAGAAGTCGCAACAACGGGGACTCGATCTCCAGCGCCCGCCCGCCCGCGCCGACCTCGAGCCGCGGCGCACGGGGCATCGAATCCCCGCCCTCGCTGCGGGTGTCGATCTGCTGACGCCGGCCTTGGTAACGCATCCGGTGGACGTCGTCGAAAGCGTCGAAGGGATTCACGACGCCGCCGGTGAAGAGCGCGGTAATGTCGAATTCGCGGGAAATCGGCTCCAGATTGGACACACAGTCCATCTCGCCGCGGGTGAAGAAAACCGCGAGTTCTTCGAGCCCGCCGAGCGAGGCGCGCAGCCCGTCGAGCACCGCTTCGCGGTGAATGGCCAGCCCGGAGTCGACCAGCAGCGCACCGGACGGCTCGGTGAGCAGATAGCAATTCGACGGCTGCCAGCCCTCCGCCGTCGAAGGCACCCAGCTGACCCGACCGTCGATCGGGATCATCCCGCCGAGGGCGGTGAGCTTGCCGGGAATCAGCGTTGTGGTCACGTCTTCATCGTGATGAAGACCCATCAATATGTCAAGGACGAGTGTGCGCCGTTCGGCCCAGCCGGACAGCCCGATCCTCGTCCGGCCGCAGGTGGAAGGGAAGAGTCCGGAGTGGACGGTAGTTTTCCACGCGCTGACAGGCAGGCCGGGTCGAAGAATCACCGATCCGGCGCTGGGGCTGGGAAAAGTCCGTTGCGCGGGAAGAAATCCGCCGGCGCTTCCGGCTTCAACGCAGTGAAGACGGCCCTGGGGATCAGGCCTGCGGCGCAGCCTTCCACGCCCTCCGCACCACCCGCCGCCGCCCGTCCGCACGCAGCATCGACCCGAACCGCAACCGCGCCTCCCCCGCCAGCTCCACGCCGAGGTCCACCTCGAACCCGCCCGCCGACGTCACGACACGCAACCCATCACCCCGCCCGGCAAGCCCAGCGATCCGATCCCGCGCCACCGCCAGCAACTGCACCCCATGCGCCAACGGCCGCCGCCCCAGCACATGCCGCACAACCACCAGCTCCTGCCGCGTCAGCACGACGAACGCCGCGGGCCGGGATTGCTGCCACAGCCAGCGCCGCGGCAGTTCCGGTTCCGCGCCGAGATAGCGCGTATGCCGGGTATGCCCGAGCGCCACCAACGGCGACGCCGGAAGCCGGTCCCAGCCGAGAGAAGGCGGCCCCGCGTGTGCCGGTTCCGCCGAACCGGGCCGATGCGCGCGCGACCGCACGTGCGTCAAGAGGTCCGCCACCGCGGGCCACGCCCACGAGCGGTAGCGGAAAACCAGTGTCGTCCGGACGCCGGTTAGCACCAGGCAGGCGTGCTTGCCCGCCATCGCGTGCTCGACCGCGATCAGCTCCGGATACGGGATCGCGCCGACGATGCGCGGGTACGGCAGGTCGTCGACCCACAGCGCCACCCCGCGCGCGCCCGCGCCCAGCGCCTGCTCCGGCGTCCACACGACGCCGTCGCCCGACGGCCGGGTCGCCGACGGGGCCAGCACCACCTCGCCCGGGCCGACCAGGTCCGCGAGGTCCTCGGCCGCCGCGCCCGGCCGGGACCAGCGGGAAGGCGGTTTGGTGTCGAGCCGGTCGGCGAGGTCGCGGCCGACCTGGACCTCCCACGGCTGCGCCGCGGCGGTGAGCTCGGCCCGTGCCGAACCGGTGCCGGACATGCGAGCCTCCTGCCGCCGCGGGAGCCGGGCCGGGTGCCCTGTGCTTCCAGCGTATACACCGCCGGGCGGCCGCTTCTCATTCCGCGGCGCACCGGGGTGGGACCGAGATCACCCGATTGCCGCAACCCGCTTCGGCGATGCGCCCGCACCCGGACCGCCCCTAGAATCGGCAGCGCGGCACCGTGGCCACACCGTCCTTTGTGGACACAGCGCCGCGCGGCCAGCCTGCGTCGAACCTGGAGGGAACCCTCGTGTCCGCACCGGAATCCGTGCAGATCGTCACCGCCCGGCGCATCGTGACCATGGCCGGCTCCGAGCCTCCGGCCTTCGCGATGCGCGGCGAATGGGTCGTCGCGCACGGCACCGTCGCCGACCTGCGCGGCGAGTTCCCCACGGCCCAGGTGCACGATTTCGGCGACGCCACCGTCATCCCCGGGTTCAACGACGCCCACCAGCACCCGACCGTCGTCGCCGCGCAGACCCTGCAGGTCGACCTGTCGCCGTCGCGGATCCGCTCGACCGCCGACCTCACCGCAGCCCTGCGCGAGCGGGCCGCCGCGACGCCGCCGGGCGAATGGGTCATCGGCTGCGGCTACGACTCCTTCCGCAGCAACGGCGGCCGCGAACTCACCCGCACCGAACTGGACGAGGCCTGCCCGGACCACCCCGTGCTGGTCGTGCACGTGACGCTGCACGCCGGCGTCCTCAACTCCCCCGGCCTCGCCCTGTCCGGCCTGACCGACGCCAGCGAACCCCCGCCCGGCGGCCACCTCGGCCGCGACGCCGCCGGCCGTCTCGACGGCGTCGTGCACGACCAAGCCCTCTACGACCTGGCTTTCCCCGCCTTCACCCCGCGCCCGACCATCGTGCGGGACCCGCCCACCGAGGTGCTGGCCGCCGCCTTCACCCGGCACGCTGCCGACCTGCACGCCGCGGGCATCACCTCCGTCGGCGACGCACTGGTCGGCCGCACCGAATGGCAGACGCTCCGCCACCTGGCCGACCAGAACCAGCTCACGCTGCGGGTGAACGCCCTGGCCGCCTACGACCATTTCGACTACTTCCGCGCTCTCCCCGAGTCGCCGGTGGCTCCGGAAACCCGGCTGCGCCTAGGCGGCGTCAAGACCTTCGCCGACGGTGCCGTCAACGGGGGAACCTGCCTGGTCGAACAGCCCATCGAAGGCACCGACAGCTACGGCCTGGAGCGCGTGTCCGCAGCTCAACTGGCCGACACCGTGCGGCACGTGCACGACGCCGGGTGGCGAGTCTGCGTGCACGCCAACGGCGACCGCGCGATCCGCCGCGTGCTGGACGCCGTCGACCAGGCTCACGCCGCCAACCCTCGGCAGGACCCGCGGCACCGGATCGAACACTGTTCCATCATCGACGACGAGATCCTGAAGCGCATGCGCGACCACGGCATGGTCGCGGTGCCGTTCGCGAACTACGCCGCCGCGCACGGAGACAAGCTGACCCAGTACTACGGGGCGGAACGCGTCGAGCGGATGTTCGCCCACCGCTCGATGCTCGACGCAGGAGTCGCCGTGGCGGGCTCGTCCGACCATCCGTGCGGGCCGTTCCCGCCGCTGTACGCGCTGCGCAGCTGCGTGACGCGCCGCGCTCCGGACGGGGAGTTGTTTGGGCCTTCGCAGCGGATCAGCGTCGAGGACGCGCTCGGCGTGTATACGACGGGGTCGGCTTACGCTTCCGGCGAGGAGACGACGAAGGGCCAACTCGCGCCGGGTTTCCTGGCCGATTTCGCGGTGCTGGCGGAGGACTTGTTCGAGGCGGATCCGGAGACGTTGGACCGGGTGCAGGTGCGAGAGACTTGGGTCGGCGGGGAACGGGTCTGGTCGGCCTAGCGGTTGCGTGGCGGGCGTGCTGTGAGGGGAACCTTCACGGATTCTGAGTTCCTCAGGGTTCCCCTCACGGCGCGAACCAGGTCAGCGTCACGACCTATGCAGCCAACGAATCCGCTTCTACCGCGGCCGCGGCTTCACCCCGTTCGAACTCGCCCTGCACGCCCCGGTCTAGCCCTCCAGCGTCAAATACCCCTGCGCGAACCCCGCGGCCACCGCCGCCGCGCGGTCGTTTACGCCGAGTTTCGCGTAGACGTGCAGCAAATGCGTCTTCACCGTCGCCTGGCTGATGAACAACTGCTCCGCCGCCCGGCGGTTCGTCGCGCCCTTCGCGATCAGCTGCAGAACCTCGACCTCACGCTCTGACAACGGATCCGCCGCCGGTTGCCTCAGCTGTCCCATCAGCCGCGTCGCGACGGTCGGCGACAGCACCGCCTGCCCTTGCGCCGCGGCCTCGACCGCGCGGAAAAGCTCCTCCCGGGGCGCTTCCTTCAGCAGATACCCGGTCGCTCCGGCTTCGATGGCGGGAAGGACGTCGCTGTCGGTGTCGTACGTCGTCAGCACCAGGATCCGCGCGGGGACACCGCGTTTCGCCAGTTCCTTGATCGCCGTCACGCCGTCCGTCCCCGGCATCCGCAGGTCCATCAGGATGACGTCCGGGCGGAGCTGCTCACCGGCGGTGATCGCGGCCGCTCCGTCGGCTGCCTCGCCGACCACCTCGAAGCGCGGGTCGGCGCCGAACATGCCGCGCAGGCCGTCGCGCACCACCGGATGGTCGTCGACGATCAGCAGCGAGATCATCGCTCACCGCCGGCGGGAATGGCGGGAACGGTCGCCGAGATCGCCGTGCCCCAGCCCGGTTCCGATTCGACGTCCAGGCGGCCCGCGAGGCGCTGCACTCGCTGCCGCATTCCGGCCAGTCCGAAGCCGCCGTTCGTGGAACCGTTGGCGCGCTTGGCATTCGGCTCGAAGCCGACGCCGTCGTCGCGGACATCCAACGTCACCACATCCGGCATGTAGGACAGGGTCAGGCCGACTCGGTGCGCCCGCGCGTGCTTCGCGACGTTCGACAGCGCTTCCTGCGCGGTCCGCAGCAACGCCACCTCGACGTCGGTGTGCATCGGCCGCGCGTCACCGGTGGTGGTGAGCACGGCGTCGACGTCGTTGGCGGCCGACCAATTCCTGGTCACCTCGCCGATCGCCTCCGGGAGCCGGGCTTCGGCGAGCACCGACGGCCCCACGGACTGGACCGTCCGGCGGGCTTCGACCAGGCTTTCCCTCGCCAGGTTCGTCGCGGTCGCCAGGTGGCGGCCCAGCACCGCCGGCTCCGCCGCAGTCTGCTCCGCGGCCTGGAGTTGAGTCAGGATTCCGGCCAGGCCCTGGGCGAGGGTGTCGTGGATTTCCCGCGCCATCCGCTGCCGTTCGTCCAGCACCCCGGCCTCGCGGGCCTGGACCAGCAACCGCGCGTGCAGCCCGGCGTTCTCGGCCAGCGCGGCCTCCAGTTTGAGATTCACCTCGTGCACTTCCGCCAGCGCCTGCTTCTGCAGTTCATTCCGCCGGTAAGCCATTTCCACGAAATAAAACACGGCTCCCGCCAGCGCGACCGAAAGCACGCTGACGCCCAGCCACGCCCACCACAGCTTCTCGGCGCTGATTCTGGAGATTCCGCCGAGGAACGCCATCGCCGAGATCACCGCGGTGGCGGCTGCGCCAGCGTAACGCCAGCGTCCCGTCAGGTACTCGAAAGCCTGCGGGTAGCCGACGAAAGCGAAGAGGCAGTACCACGGCGCGAGTGCCGCCAGACCCGCCGCGATCGCCAGCAGACCGGCGTAATACCCCGCCATCAGCGAACGATTCCGGTGCCATTCCGAATGAAACGAGTGAAACCACAGCAGCAAAAGAACGGCCGCGGCGGAAAGCTCGAGAACAACCGGAAGGTGCTCGGGCAGTTGCAGCAACGTAATGGTCACGCTGATCGCGAGAAGAACATAGGGCAGCGCGGTGAAAGTCGCCGCCTGTGCTTGTTCCCAGCGGTCGAACTCTTCGCGCAGATCCCCCTCGATGCCCACCAGTCACTCCCAGCGGAAATACCGTGCGGCCAAGCCCCCGGCCGCGACGAGCCACCCTAGCATGACTCCGAGGTGCAGCAGCTGCGGCCAATTCCCGGAAGCCGTGTCCTGCAATGCTTGTACGCCCGCGCCGAGCGGTGTCAGGTCGCTGATCGTCAGCAGCACCTGGTTCATGCTCGCCCGCGGCACCCAAAGCCCGGCGAAGAACACGAGCGGGAAGAACACCAGCGACCCGACCGCGCTGGCGCTCTTGGCCGATGGCGCCAGCGCCGCGACCAGCAGGCCGATCGCGAACAACGCCAGCGCCAGCAACGCGAAGCTGAGCACGTACGCGAGCAGTTGCCGAGGCAGGCCGACGTCGAAAGCCAGCTGCCCCGTCACGACGATGACCAGCGTCGAGGCCGCCGAAAGCACCACGGCCATCAGCAGTTGCGCACCAAGCATGGCTGTCGGCTTCACCGGCGTGAGCCGCATTCGCCGCAACACGCCCTTCTCCCGGTACGAAGCGAACAGCTGTGACAAACCGCTGAGCGAGAACAGCGCAACCCCCATCGCGACCACGACCGGCAGGTACCGGCTGATCATCCGGACCCCGTCCGGGCCGGGTTCGCGCAGAGCCGGGATCAGGCCGAGGACGCCGAACAGGATCGGCGAGAAAGCGAGCGCGAAGAACACGACGATCGGCTCGCGGAAGAACAGTTTCGTTTCGGCGGCGGCGAGCCGGACCAGTGCGGGCACCGGGATCTCCTCAGGATTCGATGGAACGGCCGGTGAGTGCGACGAACGCGTCGTCCAGCGTGGTCTGGTCCACCCGCAGGTCCACGACGGCGAACTGGTGGCGGGCGAGCGCGGCGGTCACCGCCAGCAGCAGGTTTCCGGTCCCGGTCACGACGATCTGACTGCCCGCCCGCTCGACGGCGGCGACCTCCGGCAGCCCGGTCAGCACCGCGTCGTCCAGCGGCGCGGACGCGCGAAACCGGATCCGCTGCCGATCGTCGACCCGCGACACCAACCCGGCCGGGCTGTCCACCGCGACGACCTGACCAGCGTCGATGACCGCCAGCCGGTCGCACAGCCGCTCGGCTTCCTCCATGAAGTGCGTGACCAGCAGGATCGTGACGCCGCGCGCGCGGATGCGCTCGACCAGACCCCAGACGTCCCGGCGGGCCTGCGGGTCGAGTCCGGTGGTGAGTTCGTCGAGCACCGCGACCTTCGGATTGCCGAGCAGCGCGAGCGCGATGGAAAGCCGCTGTTTCTGGCCGCCGGACAATCGGCGGAACTGGGTGCCGAGTTTGCCGTCGAGAGTGAGGATCTCGGCCAGTTCGCGCCAATCCGCCGGGTCGCGGTAGAACGAGCTGTACAGCTGCAGCGCCTCGCCGACTTTCAGTTTGTCCGGCAGTTCGCTTTCCTGGAGCTGCCCGCCGAGCACCTGACGCAGTTCGCCGTCGTCACGCTGCGGGTCGAGGCCGCAGACGCGGATCGTCCCGCCGTCCGGCCGGCGCAGCCCTTCGACGCACTCGACTGTCGTGGTCTTGCCGGCTCCGTTCGGGCCGAGAATGCCGAAAATCTCGCCCGGTTCGACGGCGAAGCCGACTCCGTCCACCACGGCTTGCCCGCCGTACCGCTTGACGAGGTTGTCCACCTCGATGATTGCCATCCTTCAACCGTGCCGGGCGGTGCCGGTGCGGCGAATCGACTGCGTGGCCAGACTTTCCGGCCAGCCGGGGCGGAGCGGCGGATCAACCGATCGGTCGATGCGCAGTCAGCCGAGGTGGACGGCCTCCGCGCCGACAGCCGGTTCGACGTGCACCGCCGCCGCGGTCAGCCGGGGCACGGTGGTGATCAACTGGTGCTCCAGGGTGTGCGCCAGTTCGTGCGCTTGCTCGACGGTGAGCGTATTGGCGACCTGGACGGAAAGTTCGGCGCGCAGGCTGTGGCCGATCCAGCGCATCCGGACCTCGCGGACGCCCTCCACTCCGGGCACCGTCGCGGCGGTCCGCTCGGCCAGTTCGACGGTCGCCGGATCGACGGCGTCCATCAGCCGCCGGAAGACTTCCTTGGCCGCGTCGCGCAAAACGAACAGGATCGCGACCGTGATCAGCAATCCGATCACCGGGTCGGCCGCCGGGAAACCGAGGGCGACGCCGATCGCGCCCAGCACCACCGCCAGCGAGGTGAAGCCGTCGGTGCGGGCGTGCAGGCCGTCGGCGACCAGGGCGGCGGAGCCGATTTCGCGGCCGACAGTGATCCGGTACCGGGCGACGAGTTCGTTTCCGGCGAATCCGACCACGCCTGCCGCGGCGAGCACCCAGAGCTGTTGGACCGGGTGCGGGTGCAGCAGGCGGTCGATCGCTTCGTAGGCCGCCAGTGCCGCTGATCCGGCGATGATCAGCACCACCACGACTCCGGCCAGATCCTCGGCGCGGCCGAGGCCGTAGGTGTAGCGGCGGGTCGCCGCGCGGCGGCCGAGGGCGAAGGCGATGCCCAGGGGCAGGGCGGTCAGGGCGTCGGCGAAGTTGTGGATCGTGTCGCCCAGAAGGGCTACCGAACCGGTGACGGCCACCAGGGCCAGCTGGATGACGGCGGTACCGAACAGGGCGGCGAACGACCAGGTCAGCGCCCGGATGCCGCGTTGGCTGGTTTCGAGGGCGGTGTCGAGGCGGTCGGCGCTGTCGTGGCTGTGCGGGGTGAGGAAGTGCTTGACGCGGTGCCGCCACGTCCCGTCACCGGAAGGCTGACCGTGCCCGTGCGCATGTCCGTGCCCGTGCGCATGTCCGTGCCCGTGACCAGGAGCGCGGTCGCGATCGGAAGCCCGCTCGTGCGCGGGACCGCGGCCGTCCTCCGGCCGCGGACGATCATCGCGCAGCTCTGCCATCAGCAACTCCCGGGATCCTCGAACGCCTCTCGCGACCGGGCGAACGGACCGGTCGGCTATCAGCATACCTGCGCAGATGCGCAGGTAGTCGAGAAGGGACGGTAGCATGCGGGACATGCACTCCTCCCTGCCGGACTTCGACATGCCTTCCGACGAGCAGGTCCACCTGGCCGCGGAAAGCTTCCGCCTGCTGTCGGACCCGACGCGGATCAAGGTGCTCTGGGCGCTCCTGCAGGGAGAATCGTCAGTGGCCTGCCTTGCCGAGCTGGCCGGGGCCGCGCCGACCGCGGTCAGCCAGCATCTGGCCAAGCTCCGGCTCGCGGGCCTGGTCAAGGGCCGCCGCGAGGGGACGTTCGTCTACTACTCCGCCGCGGACGAGCACGTCCGCGGGCTGCTCGCCCAAGCGCTGCACCACGCCGACCACGTGGACCGCGACATCCCGAGCGAGCCCGGCGGCCACGCCCAGCCGCACCGGCCCCGGATGCGGAACACCTGAGTCACGCGACCCGCAGCCGCTCCGCTTCCACCAGCTGCCGCAACGGTTCCGGCAGCACATCCCACACCTCGTCCGCGACGTGCACCGTCTCCCGGCTCAGCACGTCCAGCACCACACCGGCCCGATGGAGGGCCTCGGGATCCGTCAAGTTCCCGCGCTCGGCGATCCGCTCCACGAAATCCGCCAGTTCGAAGCCTCCCTCGACCGGACCGCCGCCCGGGCGCAGGTCTTCCGCCAGTTCGGACGGCAGCTGCGCGGCCAAGCTCGCCGCCGCTTCCGGGGAAATCCGTTCGGACAGCGTCCGCAGCACCGCGTGCGCGACCAGTTCGGCGTCACGGGATTCCGCGAGGCAAGCCCGTCTGCGGATCAGTTCGACGATCTCGTTCATCGTTCCCGGATACCCGCGGCAGCGGTCCGCAACCGTCCGGTTAGCCGTGCCACCACCGGGTATCAGCGATACATGGACCATTCAGCGACGTCTCCCGCACCAGCCGAGCAAGCGCAGGCCGCACTGCGCCGGCTCCGTCGCGAAGCCGGCGCCGGCGGCTACGAATCCCCCGCGGAGCTGTACCGGACGCTCGGCTCGCTGAGCCTTCTCGCCGACGACCTCTCCGAACTGCTCCCCGACCTGTGCGGCCAGCTCGAGGGCGCCTTGCTCGCCGGACGCGTGCGGCATCGCGCGGCCGACGCGCAGGAAGCCTGCGACGCCGTCGCCTCGGCCGCGCACAGCATTTCGGTCGCCCGCTTCACCGCGCTGCTGGTCGGGCAGGAAATCCAGAAGGCGCAGACCGCGATCCGCGACCTCGCCGCCGCCTGACGCCGTTTTGTCCCGTTCCACGCGGGTACCCGGCCAGGAAAGCGTTGCACGGAGAAGGGAGCACGATGGCCGACCGCGATCCGGCAGAGCCCGAAACGCTCGATCCGTCCGAGGCCCTCGACGAGGACGAACTGCGGGTCGACCCGCTGGAGGACGGCGTCGAACCCGCCGAACGCTGGAGCCCGGCGACCCGGCAGGCCACGACGCCCGCCGAGGCGCGCGAAGGCGCACCGCTCGGCCGCAGGCTCGCCGAGGAACGGCCGGACGTCCAGCCCGAACAGAACCCGCCTGACGACGAAACTCTCGCGCGGGCGGAAGCGGCCCGCGCCGTCGCCCCGGACGAGGATCTCCCGCAGCGCCGGGCGGATCCGGATCCCGGCGAACAGGCGGACGAAGCGGGCGGTTCCGTCGCGAAATCACTTCGCGAGGAGTAACCCGCCGCGGGCCGTGCCGGAGAGGAGTTCCCATGCCGGCGGTCACCACGCCCGTCCGGTCGTCGCTGTGCTCGGGCTGGTTTACCTGGGCCTCGGCACCGCCAGGTTCTTCGTCCCGGAAACCACGCGCGTCGTGTGGATGTTCAGCTCCAGCGCGGTGCTGAACATCGTCCACACGGCACTGGGCCTACTCGGAATTTTGGCCGCACGCAAGCTTTCCGGAAGAACGAGCGTGACGGGCACGGAATTCACTGCACCGCAGCAGCCCATCCGGACTCTTCCATCGGCATGGCCTTCTCGTACACCCGCACGGTTTCCGCCGCGATCCGGTCCCACGAATACCGCGCCCGAACCCGCTCCAGGCCTGCCGTCCCCATGGCCTCCAACTCGGCGGGTTCGTCCAGCAAAGCCCGCAACCGAGCCGAAAGCCGGGCCGGATCGCGCGGCGGCACCAGGCGTCCGGTGATGCCGTCCACCACCGTGTCGGCCAAGCCGCCCACTGCGGCGGCCACCACCGGCACTCCGCACGCCATCGCCTCCAGCGGGACGATCCCGAACGACTCGTACCAGGGCGTGCACAGCACCGCGTCCGCCGAACGCAACAACGCTGGCATCTCGGCACGGCTCACCTGACCTGCCAGCTGCACCCGATCAGCGACCCCGAGCCGCTCCGCGAGCCGCCGCAGCCGCTGCGCCTCCGGATGCCGCGAGAGCGCCTCGGAAGGCGGTCCGCCCGCGATCACCAGTTCGGTGTCCGGCACCCGCGGCAAGGCGGCGATAGCCAGGTCGAATCCCTTGCGCGGCACCAACCTCCCCATCGACACCAGCCGCTTGGGCGCGGTCCGCGAAGCCACCGGGCCGCCGGTGCCGAACCGGTCGAGGTCGACCCCGCACGGCACCACCGAGATCCGCTGCCGCGGCACCCCCTGGCGGGCCAGTTCGAACACCTCGTCCGAGCAGCCCGCGACGATCCGGCCGACCTGTTTGCCGACCATCCGCTCCAGTCGCATCCGGTCCGGCGGGCTCGTGTCGCCGTCCCCCAGATTCCGCCGCTTCACCACCCCCAGCGTGTGAAACGTCTGCACTGTCGGCACCCCGGCCTCGCGCGCGGCGAGGACGGTCGCGACCCCGGACGTCCAGAAGTGCGCGTGCGCCACGTCCGGCGGCTCCTCCGTCCACCGGTCGCGCAGCCAGCTCCCGAATTCCCCCAGATACGGCACAATTTCGGCCTTCGGCAACCGGCGAGCCGGGCCTGCCGGGACGGGCACGACGCGGTAACCGGCCGGGACGTCCACCGCAGCAGGTGCTTCCGCGTCGTCGCGTCGCGTGTAGACAGTCACGTCGTGCCCGCTGCGGACCAGCGCCGCGGAAAGGCCCGCCACGTGGACGTTCTGGCCGCCCGCGTCGTCCTCCCCCGGTGCGGCGAGCGGGCTGGCGTGTTCGGCCACCATCGCGATCCTCATCGGGCTCCTTCCGCGGCGGGACGGTCTCGGCAGGCAGGCGCACCAAGACGGCGTCGGGGCATGGGCCTGGTTAGCCGCGCGAAAGCGACGTTAAACCAGGCTCGCTATCGGGTACCCGCAACGGTTTCCGTCGAGCGAAACACTCGCGCACGCCACGGCCGGTCAGCTCTTCCGCCCGGTCAGCGCGTCGCGGATCTTGTCGACGAACGCCGCGCCCGGCGCGAGGACCAGATTGGCCGGCGGGGTGCTCGGCGCACCCGGATGCGGCCTGGTCGGCGCGATCTTCTTGGCCGCCAGCACCCGCTCGCCGAGCCGGTCGAGTTCCTCGGCGGAACAGGCTTCCCGCAGCCTCGGCAAGAGGTCGGTTTCCTCCTCCTTGATGTGATGGCGGACGTCCGCGATCAGCTTGCCGAGCAGCTCCTCGAACTCCGGTTCGCCGGGGTTCTTGCGCTCCAGCTGCTTCATGACCTTCTCGGCTTCGGCGTGCTCCTCGATCTCGTGGTCGGCGATCTCGTCGCCGTCGTCGAGGTACTTGCGCGCGGCCGGGTACATGAGCTGCTCCTCCGCGACGGAATGTCGGACCAGCTCGGCGATCACGTGGTCGACCACGTCTTTCCGGTTGCCCGCCGCGGGTGCGCCCTCGAGTTCGGCGAACACCCGCTCCACGTCGCGGTGGTCGTCGGTGATCACGGTGATGAGGTCGGTTCGGGTGGATCCGGTCATGCTGCCTCCTCGGTGTCGGGAAGGCTCCGGTTACCCGTTGCGCCGCAGGGCAATCACCGGAAACGGAACTACTCGGTCCCCGCCTGTGCCCGGTCGTCCGCGACCACCACCCGCCGCAGCAAGGAAATCAGCGTCTCGCGTTCCTTCGCCGACAGTTCGGCGAGCAACACGTCCTGCGACCGGCCGGCCTCCCGTTTCAGCTCTCCCGTCAGCGCCTTCCCGGCTTCGGTGAGCGTGACGCGCTGCCGCCGCCGGTCGTCCGGATCGCGTTCGCGGCCGACGAGGTCCCGGCGTTCCAATTCGTCCAGATAGCCGACGAGGTGGCTGCGGTTGAGCCCGAGCCGGTCGGCGAGCGCGTGCTGTGCCAGCGGGCCGAAGTCGGAAAGCCCGGCCAGCACGGCGAAATGCGGCAGCCGGAGACCGCGCTTCTCGAGCGCGCCCGCCAGTTCCCGGCGTCCGATCCGCGCGACGTGCCCGGCGAGGTACGACGGCAGCGCGAGCAGGGTCGGCGGGCGCAGTTCGTCCATTACGGGATCCTACCTGCTGGACGTCATTTGTTACTTCATGTAATCATGTCGTCATGACACGATTTCGGGCGACCCATGCCTGACTACGGCCACGACCTCCAGTTCGGCGTCATCCTCCTGCCGGAAGCCGCCGCCCCCGACACCGCGATCAGGCTCGCCGAAGCCGCCGACACTGCCGGGCTCGACCTGCTCAGCGTGCCGGACCACCCGTATCGCCCGGACCTGCTCGACGCGTGGACCGTGCTGAGCGTCGTCGCGGCGCGCACCGAACGGCTGCACGTGTTCCCCAACGTCGCCAACCTGCCCCTGCGCCCGCCCGCCGTGCTCGCGCGCTCGGCGGCGAGTCTCGACCTGCTCACCGGCGGCCGCGCCGAACTCGCGCTCGGCGCCGGTGCGTACTGGGACGACATCGCGGCACAGGGCGGTCCGCGGTACACACCCGGCGAAGCCTTCGACGCGCTCACGGAAGCGATCGAAGTCGTCCGTGCATTGTGGACACCCGGGCCGCCTGCCACCGTGTCCGGCACTTATCACCGGCTCACTGGCACTCCGCCGGGCCCGTTCCCGGCGCACCGGATGGAAATCTGGCTCGGCGCGCTCGGCCCGCGCATGCTGCGCCTGATCGGCCGGGTTGCGGACGGCTGGCTGCCGAGCATGACTCGCATCCCACCGGGCCGGCTGCCCGCCGCGAACGCGCTCATCGACGACGCCGCACGGAAAGCGGGGCGCTCCCCCGGCGAGATCCGGCGGTTGTACAACCTCCCCGGGATTCCGTCCGGCAGCGCCGCCGAATGGTCCGAGCAGCTCGCCGAACTGGCGCTCACCCACGGGATGAGCGCGTTTCTCCTGTCCGTGGACTCGGCCGACGCCGTTCGGTTGTTCGCACAGGAGATCGCGCCGCGGGTCCGCGAACTGGTGGCCGCGCGCCGGTAGTCAGCCGCGGATCCCGGGCGGCAGCGGCGAACCCGCCACGACCACGGGTGGCACCCGAACCACCGCAAGTGCTCCCCGTCCGGACGGCGGGTCCTCGAAGCGCGCGTATCCGCCGTGCGCGGCCGCGATGTCGGCGACGATCGCCAAGCCCAGTCCCGATCCCGGCAGCGACCGAGCCTCCGGCGCGCGCCAGAAGCGGTCGAACGCCGAGGTCCGGTCCGCCGCGGCCACGCCCGGGCCCTCGTCGGCCACCGCCACCAGCCCCGGTTCCGAACACACCGTCACGGCCGAACCGGCGGGCGAGAACTTGATCGCGTTGTCCAGCAGGTTCAGCACCATCCGTTCCAGCGCGCCCTCGTCGCCGCAGACGTGCCATTCGGCGCTCCGCACGTCGAAGGTGTGCTTGCGCGCGCGGCTCGACGCCCGGCGGACGGCGTGCCGGACGACCGTGCCCATGGCGACGTCGGCGTGGTCGAACTCGTGCTCGTCGCGGGCGAGCACGACCAGTTCGGTGACGAGGTCGCCGAGTTCGCCCGCCTGCGCCTGGAGCCGGTCGAGCAACCGGCCGCGGTCGCCGTCGGCGAGTGCGCGGCCGGTGTGCTCGCTGCGCGCCAGCAGGTCGATGTTGGTGCGCAGGCTGGTCAGCGGCGTCCGCAGCTCGTGCGCGGCGTCGGTGACCAGCGCGCGCTGCCGCCTGCGCGAATCGGCCAGCGCGCCGGTCATCGCGGCGAACGCGCGGCCGAGGCGGCCCACCTCGTCGCGGCCGGACACGGTGACCGGAAGGTCGAGGTCGTGGGTGCGGGCGATTTCCTCGGCGGCGCCGGTCAGCCGCGCCATCGGCCGCAGCGTGCGGCGGGTCAGCAGGAGCCCGGCCGCGGCGGCGAGCAGCGCGCCCAGCACCGAAACCGCGATCAGGATGGTGCGCAGGCCGGCGAGCGTGCTGTCGACCTCGGCGAGGCTGCGCGAGATGACCAGCACGTTCCCGTCGCTGAAGGGACCGAGCAGGACCCGGACCGGAGTGCCGGACCGCGTGTGGCCGTCCCGCAGGGTCACCGTGCGCGCGGCGAGGTCGGCCGGGTCGACGACGACCGAGTCCACGCCGGGCGGCGCGCAGACCGAGCCGTCCGCTTTCAGCAGCTGGACGCCCTCCAGGAACCGCTGCAGCGGTCGGCCGGGGGTGCCGCGGCGGCAGAGATCCTCCAATCCCGGCTTCGGCACCGATGGATCGCCCTCGCCGGGCGGCGGCCAGCCGCCGAGCAGGGTTTCGTCCAGCTGCGTGCGGAGACTGTGCTCTGTGGACAGATAAGTGACGGTGCTGATCGCCGCGATCGCGACCGCGACGATCGCCGCGGTGATCAGCGCGACCCGGCTGCGCAGCAGCATCCGGGGCTCCCGAGGCCGCCTCACGGCGCCCGCAGCACGAATCCGACACCGCGCACGGTGTGCAGCAGCCGGTCCGCCCCGCCCGCCTCGGTCTTGCGCCGCAGATACCCGACGTAGACGTCGAGATTGTTGGTACGGCTCGGTTCCCGCCCCCACACCGCCTGCCGCAGCCGGTTCTTGGTGAGCACCTTCTCCGGCGCCTGCAGGAACACCGCGAGCAGATCGAACTCGGTCGGCGTGAGCTCCAGCCGCCGCCCGGCGCGGGTCACCTCGCGCGTTTCCGGGTCGAGTTCCAGATCCGCGAACCGGTGCACCGCCGAACCCGGCGCGGCGCGATTCTGCTTCAGCAGCGCCCGTACCCGCGCCAGCAGTTCCTCCAGCGCGAACGGCTTCACGAGATAGTCGTCGGCGCCGGAGTCGAGGCCGGTGACCCGATCGCCCAGCGCGTCCCGCGCGGTCAGCATGAGCACCGGCAGCCGCTCCCCCGCCGCCCGGATCCGCCGGCACGTCTCCAGTCCGTCGATCTCGGGCATCATCACGTCCAGGATCACCAGATCGGGCCTGGCCGCCCCGGCGAGCGCCGCCACCGCCGCCGCGCCGCCCGCGGCCACGGCGACGTCGTAGCCCTCGAAAGCGAGGCTGCGCTGGAGGCTTTCCCGCACGTCGGGGTCGTCGTCCACCACCAGCAGCCGCATCCGCCCGGTCCCTTCCGCGCCGTGAGCCTCCCGAATCGGGCCGAGGCTACGCGGTCAGCCTGTGCGGAACCTGTTCGTCCCACGACCGGGGAAAGATCAGCTTCTCACGATCCTCTCAGGTTTTTTGCAGGTCTTTCTCACGACGACCGCGCCACGGTGAGACGCAGAGCGGTCACACAGCGTCGTGCACGGCCGGAAACCATCCCCGAACGGAGGAAGCATGTCGGTCGGCGCGACCAGAGGGTTGACCACGTCCCCCGAACCGGGGGCGGCGACCGCGACCGTGGACATCGTCATCCCGGTCTACAACGAGGAACGCGCCCTCCCCGGCTGCGTTCAGGTCCTGCGCGAGTTCCTGCGCCGCGAATTCCCCTTCGAGTGGACCATCGTGATCGCGGACAACGCGAGCACGGACCGGACGCTGGAGGTCGCCGAGGCGCTCGCCCGCGACGACAAGGCGCTGCGGGTGCGCCACCTCGACCGGAAAGGCCGCGGGCTGGCGCTGCGCGAAACCTGGCGGGCGAGCACCGCCGACGTCGTGGTCTACATGGACGTCGACCTCTCCACGGGCCTCGACGCCCTGCTCCCGCTGGTGGCTCCCCTGGTGAACGGCCATTCGGACCTGGCCATCGGCTCGCGGCTGGCACCGGGGGCGCGCACCGTGCGCGGGCCGAAACGCGAGTTCGTCTCCCGGTGCTACAACAAGATGATCCGGCTGAGCCACGGTGCTCGGTTCTCCGACGCGCAGTGCGGGTTCAAGGCCGCGCGCACCGACGTGCTGCGCCCGCTGCTGGACCATGTGCGGGACGACGCGTGGTTCTTCGACACCGAACTCCTGCTGCTGGCCGAGCACAACGGGCTGCGCGTGCACGAGGTGCCGGTCGACTGGGTCGAAGACGCCGACAGCCGCGTCGACGTCGCCAAGACCGCGCTCGACGACATCCGCGGGCTGATCCGGGTCGCCCGGGCCAAGGCCGCGGGCACGGCGAAGGTGCCGGACCTGCCCCGCCGTCCCGCGCCGAGGGCCGCGCACCCGGACGCGGTGCTGAGCCCGCCGGGCGGCGGCCGGTTCTGGGAAATCCTGTCGTTCGCGGTGATCGGCGTGCTCTCCACGGTCGCGAATCTCGCGCTGTACGGGCTTTTCCGCCTGTGGTGGCCGGTGCTCGCGGCCAACCTCGCCGCGCTCGTGCTCACCACGCTGTTCAACACCGAGGCCAACCGCCGCTTCACCTTCGCCGGCGCGGGCACCCCGCGCCGCAAAGCGCACCTGCAAGGATTCGTGGTGTTCGGCCTCTACTACGCCTTCACCTCGGCCGCGCTGCTCCTGCTGCACGCGCTGGTCGCCGAGCCGGGCCGGGCGCTGGAACTGACCGTGCTGCTCGCGGCCTCGGTGCTCGGCACCGCGGGCCGGTTCGTGCTGCTGCGCACCTGGGTCTTCCGACAGGACAACGGAAAGGACGAAGAATGACAGTCGACGCCCCTTCAGCGGCGCCGGCCGAAACCGCCGCCCCCGCGAACCGCT
Organism: Amycolatopsis sp. NPDC059235; assembly: GCF_042754125.1. Lineage (NCBI taxonomy): Bacteria > Bacillati > Actinomycetota > Actinomycetes > Pseudonocardiales > Pseudonocardiaceae > Amycolatopsis > Amycolatopsis sp. NPDC059235. The sequence goes on along the minus strand of NZ_JBHZAG010000045.1, from coordinate 13,106 downwards.
CGCGATGGCGGCCGTGGGCGCTCGCCGTGATCTGCGCGGCCGCCGGCGCGCTCTACGCCTGGCGGATCGGCGGCGGGCAACTGGGCAACAGCTACTACTCCGCGGCTGTGAAGTCCATGACCGGCAGCTTCTCGAACTTCCTTTTCGGTTCGTTCGACCCCTACGGCGTGTTCACTGTGGACAAACCGCCGATGTCCCTGTGGCCGCAAGCGATTTCGGCGTTGATCTTCGGTTTCCACGGCTGGGCGCTGCTGCTTCCGCAGGTGCTCGAAGGCATCGCGGCGGTTTTCCTGCTGCACCGCACCGTGCGGCTGTGGGCCGGGGAAAACGCCGCGCTGCTGGCCGCGTCGATCCTCGCCCTCACGCCGATCACCGTGGCGATCAACCGGGACAACAACCCGGACACGCTGCTCGTGCTGCTGCTCGTCGCCGCGGCCTACGCGTTCACGCGCTCGGCGCGGGTCCACACGAGCCGCGTGCGCACCCGGTGGCTGCTGTGGTGCGCGTTCTTCGTCGGCTGCGGGTTCGTCACCAAGATGATGCAGGCGTGGATCGTCCTGCCCGGCTTCGCGCTCGCGTACTTCGTCGGCACCTCGGCACCGGTCAAACGGCGGCTGCTGGACCTGCTCGGCGCGGCCGTCGTGCTGGTCGTGTCCTCGTTCTGGTGGACGGCGCTGCACGACCTGTGGCCGGGCTCGAAACCCTATATGGGCGGCAGCACCGACGGCACCGCGCTGAACCTGATCTTCGGCTACAACGGTTTCGGCCGGATCTTCGGCGGCGAGGGCAACTTCGGCCCCGGAGGAGGCGGCCCGCGCGGCGGAGACCTGCCCGGCGGCATGGAACTGCCCGCGGGCATGACCCCGCCGCCGGGCGGCGCCGGCGGCATGTTCGGCGGCGAGACCGGTCTCGGCCGGATGTTCAGCAGTTCGGTCGGCGGGCAGATCTCCTGGCTGCTGCCGCTGGCGCTGCTGGTCCTGGTCGTCGTCGCGGTGCGCGGCCTCCGGCGGAAGCAGCCGGGCGACCCGGCCCGGCGGGCAGGCTGGTTCGCTTGGGGCAGCTGGCTCCTGGTGACCGGCGTGGTCTTCAGCTACGCGCAGGGGATCTGGCATCCGTACTACACGACCATGCTGGCCCCGGCGATCGCCGCGATCTGCGCGGCCGGGCTCACCGGGTTCTGGCGCGAGTACCGGCAGGGCTCCGGCTACGGCTGGGTGCTGCTGCCCGCGGCCGTCGCACTCACCGCTGGCTGGGCGTTCGTCCTCGCCAACCGCGATCCCTCATGGCACGGCTGGACCCGGTGGACAGTGCTGGCGGTCGGCGTGGTCGCCGTCCTCGCGCTCGTGCTGGGAAAGCTGACCGCGGCGCGGAAGGCGATCCTGACCCGGGCGTCGCTGGTGCTGGCGGTCGTCACGGTGCTGTTCGTGCCTGCCGTGTGGTCCGCCGCGACAGCCGCCACCGGCGAGAGCATGGGCGGCATGCCTTCGGCCGGACCGGGCGGCCTCGGTTTCCCCGGCGGATTCGGCGGGATGCGGATGCCGGGCGGCGGGCGCGAAGCGGGAATCCCCGGGATGCCGGACGCCGCGGAGTTCCCCGGCGGCCCGGGCGGGATGCCGAGCGGCCCGGGCGGCGCGCGGAAGCCAGGCGGAATAGCCGATTTCATGAACGGCAAGCTCACCGACGACCAGCGGCGCGTCCTCGACTACGCCAAGCAGCACAGCGGCGGCGCGGAGATCACCCTCGCGGTGGACGGCTCGGCCATGATGTCGTCGAACTTCATCATCGGCTCCGACGAGACCGTGATCGGCATGGGCGGCTTCCTCGGCAGCGACGATTCGCCGTCGGTCGGCCAGCTCCAGCAGTGGACCGCCGAAGGCAAGCTCAAGTTCGTCCTCGGCGGCGCCGGCGGCATGCGCATGCCGGGAATGCGCGGCGGAGCCGGGGAAAAGCGGCAGGAGTGGATCAAGCAGCACTGCACCGCGGTCGATCCGGCCGCTTACGGCGGAAAACCGGCCTCCGCGCAGCCGGAGGCCGGGCCGATGGGCGGAGCTCAGACGCTCTACCAGTGCCACGCGTGAAAACCCGCAGGGGCAGGCCGAAGTCTGCCCCTGCGGGCCGCTAACCGGCCGCCGGAACCTTCCCGCTCAGCAGATGCCCCGCGTTCGGCACCTCCGGCGCAACCCCCAGTTCGGAGAGAATCCGGAACGTCGTAGCCGTAGCCGCCGACAGCACCGGAATCCCCACCGCATCCTGAACCGGCTGGATCGACGGCAGCGACGGCATCTGCACACAAGCCGACAGCACCAGTGCGTCCGCCCGCGAAAGGTCCAGTTTCCGGTAGTGCGCAAGCAGATCCGCCGGATCCAGCCGCGCCACCGCGAGGTTGTCGGGCACCTCCAGCGAGAGCGAATCGACCACCTCGACGCCCGCGTCTTCCAGGTACTCGATCACCGCCTGGGTCAGCGGCTTCATATACGGCGTCACGATCGCGACCCGCTTCGCCTCCAGCGCGGCGATCCCGGACAGCAGCGCGCCCGCCGACGAAACGACCGGCGCGTCCGAGCCTTCCGCGCGCAACGCCGACGTGATCGAATCCTCGGCGGTGCAGTGATAACCCGGCCCCTGCGCCATGATCGCGACCAGGCACGCAGTCGCCACGACGTCGGGCCGCGCGTCCGCCAGTTCGGTCGCCGCGCGCTCCGCCTGGGCATTCATGGCGCGCAACTGCTCCGGCGTCACGTGCTGCATCCGCGCGCGGGCGGAATGGAAGACGAACCGGTCCTCCGGGTACTGCTCCTCGCGGGCGCGCAGCATCCGCGGCAGCTCGGTTTCCATGGTCAGGTTGGAGCTCGGGACGATCATCCCGATGTGGTGGTCGGTCATCGCTTCGCCGCCGGGCGCATGTCCTTCACGGTCAGCTCGCCCGCGTCGACGATCAGCTCGTCGTCGAGGTACAGGCTGTTGCCGCGCATCGGGATGTCGAAGTGGCACGCGGTGTCGTTCGGGCCGCCGAGTTCGTTGTTCGGGCCGATCGAGAACATGACGTTGCCGTAGAAGCTGCGCAGCTCCATGCCCATGCCGCCGGGGAACTGGGTCAGGCCGTGCCAGTGCGCCCGCTCGTCGAGGCCCCAGCCGACGTGCGACATGCCGTAGCCGCGCGGGTCGTGGAACGATTCGATGTAGCTGCTCAGCAGGTCGGCGTCGAGACCGGACGAGCCCGCGCCGCCGCGGATGTCCTGGATGAAGCCCTTTTCGATGGTCAGCTCCACCGGCGTCTGCACGTAGGTGTTGAACGGCAGCAGCACGTCGCCGGGCGCGAGCACGATCTTGCCGTCCACGCCGTCGTCCGAACCGCCGGTGAAAACGAACGCGGCGGGCCAGTGGTCCCAGCGGCCGGCCTGGTCGGTGTAGCCGTACTCGCTCATCGTCGGGTACACGCCCAGCTGGTAGGTGACGTCCGTCCCGTGTGGGCTGGTGATCCGCATGGTCTTGGCCTTGGCCAGCAGTTCCGCGCCGATCTCGACGCGCTCGCGCAGCTCCTTCGTCGGCATCAGCCGGGCCAGCAGCTCGGGCGGCTCGACGGCGGTCAGGATCCGCGTGCCGGCCGCCTGGATCGCGAACTGCTCCTCGCTGAACAGCAGGAACGTGCAGTCCACGACCATGTCGGCGGCCTTCAGCGCGTCCACCGCGAGCGGCAGCTGGTCAAGGCCGGATTGCCCGACCGCCCACGCGTCGGACGCGCTCGCCGGCGACGGCAGCCGCATGTGATAGGTCGCCGCGCCGAGCTGCTGGGCGGCCCAGAGGAAGGCGTCCGCGTACTCCGCGCGCTCGGCGCCGCGCGTCAGCACGACGACCGTCTCCCCCTCGTGCACGCCGGAAAAAGTCAGCTGGCGCAAGCAGATGTCGTTGAACAGGTTCTGGTCCATGGCGACCTCCTTTATTGTCCGAATACGGATTATCCGAGTACGCAGAATCGGGGAAAGTCCGTGAGGGGAACCCTGAGGGACTCTGAGTCCCTGAGGGTTCCCCTCACGGACGGCGGATCAGGTGCGAGCGGCGAGCAGGTCTTTCAAGGTCGAGCGGAGGGCGTGGAGGGCGGGCCCGGGTTCGTCCCAGAAGATCATGTGCCCAGCTCCCGCCACGGCCGCCAGCGGATGCGGCGATTTCTCCAGCACCGAGACGTCCGCTGAAGTCACCACCGGGCTCTCCGCGCCGTAGAGCAGCACGGCCGGCCCGGGCAGGTTTTCCCACAGCGGAAGGAATTCCTCGGATTCGAAGCCCGCGTGGGTAGCCGCGATGGCGGCACGGGAGCACGACGCGAGCCATCCGGCGCGCAGTTCCTGTTCCCGGCGCGGCCATCGCGGCCACGAGGCGGCGACCTCGTCCGCGTCGGTTCCCCGCCGCGCTTGGTCCAATTGGGACTCGAAGACCGCCAGCGAGGTCGGGTACGGGCGTCCGGGACCGCTCATCGGCGGGTCAGCGAGGACCGTGCCCGCGATACGGCCGGACAGCGCGGCTTTGGCCGCGATCCGCGCGCCCATCGAGTGGCCGAACAGCAGCGGCTTCGCCAGCTGAAGCTGGTCGATGACCGCTTCGACGTCCGCAGCGTAGGCGTCGAGGTCGTAGCCGGGCCCGTCGTCGGACAGGCCCCGGCCGCGGATGTCCAGCACGAGCGGGCGGACCAGGTCGGTCAGCTCGCGGGCGACGAAGTCCATGGTGATCGCCGGGCTGGTGATGCCGGGCAGGATCACGAGCGGGACGCCGTCGGCCGGGCCGTAGTCGAGGACGTGCAGCCGGACTGAACCAGACCGTACCCAGACGCTCTTCGCCGGGACGTTCGCCAGTTCGGCGAGCGCGGGCTGGGTCAGCACCCGGTCGGAAACTGAAGACATACGGCAACTCCTAGCGGGCTTTGGCGAGCAGCTCGACGCCCTCGCTCAGGCCGATCACGTCGGCGTATTTGGCTTGCAGGTCAAAGAGAGCGGCGTCGTGCGGTCCGCGCGCACGATCGCCGCAGGCTTCACGGACGACGAGCGTGTTGAAGCCGGATTGGACGGCGTCGACGGCGGTGGCTCGTACGCAGCCCGAGGTCGTCGCGCCGCAGACCAGCGCGGTGTCCGCGCCCAGGCCGGTGAGCAGCGCGGCGAGACTCGTGCCGTGGAACGCGGACGCGCCCTTCTTGACGATCAGGTGGTCGGTGTCGCGCCGTTCCAACCGGGGATCGAGCGCGACTTCGGCGCTGCCGTCGCGGAGGCTGCGCATGCCGGGAGCCTTGCGCAGCCACGCGATGGCGTCGCCGTCCGCCTCGGCGGCGGTGTAGCTGATCGCGGTGTAGACGACCGGCGCACCGCGCTCGTGCGCGGCCCGGACCAGCGCGCCGGCGGCCTCGACCTCGGCGGAAAGGTCTGCGCCGGAAGGGAAATCCGGTTCGGTGAAGCCACGGGTCAGGTCGACCACGACCAGCACCGGCGCGGTTCCCCTCGGCACCGCGGCGCCGAAACCCGCACGGGCGTAGGTCTGGTCGGTCTCGGAGCCGTGCAGTCCGTTTTCAGGCGCGTTCACGCAGCAGCTCCTTGATCAGTTTGTGCTGCGACCGGACCCGGCCCAGCAACCAGCCCTGGAACAGCCCGAGCGCGCCCGCCGCGACGACCGGGAGGTAGCGCTTCGCGTTCGGCGGGAGCAGCATCGCGAGGCCGTCGAGCGAATCCGAGGCCGGCGCAGCGGCCGTCGTGGCGCGGGCCGGAGCGGGTGCGGTGCCGCCGTTTTCCAGCAGCTGGCCGAGATTCTGCGCGAACTGCTGCAGGATCCGGTTCGACACCGTGCTGATCGCACCCTTGCCGAATTGCGCGATCTTGCCCCGCACCACGAGATCCGTGTGCAGATTCAGCGACGATCCCTTCGGCCCGGGCACCAGGGTCAGCGTGACGTCCGCTTCCGCGTCGCCGTTGCCGTGGCTGTCCGCGCCTCGCGCCGACAGCCGCAGCCGCCGCTCGTCCTCGGCGATCTCGGTGAACCGCACCTTGCCCGCGTACGCGGCGCTGACCGGGCCGACCTTGAACTTGACCTTGCCGAGGTAGGACTCGCCGTCCCGGCCCTCCAGCACCGCGCCGGGCAGGCAGCCCGCGACCCGCTCGACGTCGTTGAGCAGCGCGAACACCGTGTCCGGGTCGCCGGGAAGGTCAAGGGTGTTCTCGAGAATCATCGGACAGCGTCCTCTTTCTTGCCGGATTCCGCGGACCGCTGGGCGGCGGTCGCCTCGATCGCGTCCACAATGGTCTGATAACCGGTGCAGCGGCACAGATTCGACGACACCGCTTCCCGGATTGCCTCCCGCGTCGGCGACGGTTCCTGCGCGAGGAATCCTTCGGCGAGCATCAGGAATCCGGGTATGCAGAAACCGCACTGCAACCCGTGGTGTTCCGAAAACGCCTGCTGCAAATCGTTCGGTTCCTCAGGCGTGCCAAGGTCTTCGACGGTCCGGATCGCGCAGCCTTCCGCCTGCACGGCGTACATCAGGCAGGCGCGCACCGGCTCGCCGTCGACCAGGATCGTGCACGCCCCGCAGATGCCGTGCTCGCAGCCGACGTGCGTGCCGGTGAGGCCCACGTTGTGCCGCAACACATCGAGCAGCGTCCACCGGGGTTCGACGAGCAGTTCGTGCTCCTCGCCGTTCACGGTCAGGACGATCAGCTGTTTGTCGGTCATGCGCCGGTTCCCGCTTTCTCCCGGTCGGCCGCGGTGAGCGCGGCGAGGACGGCTTCGGGGTGGATCGGGGTCTGCTCCAGCTGGACCCCGGTGCGCCAGAGGAGGTCGTTGACCGCGTTCAGCACCGCCGCGGGCGCGCCGATCGTGCCGCCCTCCCCGGCTCCCTTCGCGCCGCTTTCGGTGAAGGCGCAAGGGGTTTCGAGGTGGTCGACGGTGATGTCGGGGATCTCCGCGGCGGTCGGCACGAGGTAGTCGATGAAGCTCGCCGCCGACGGTTCGCCGTTCTCGGCGTAGGTGACCTCCTCGAACAGCGCGCCGGCGATGCCCTGCGCGATGCCGCCGCGCGCCTGACCGTCGACCACCTTCGGGTTGATCACCACACCGCAGTCCTCGACACAGGCGTAGCGGAGGATTTTGACCTGGCCAGTGCCCGGATCGGCTTCCACCACGACCGCGTGCGTGGCGTTCGAGAACGTGCCGTCGCCGGGAACGTCGAACGCGGCGGTGGCGGTGAGCGTCGGCTCGGCCTCCTTGGGCAGCAGGTGGCTGCGCAGGTACGCGACGTCGGCGATCTCCTCGAACGAAAGCCGCCGGCTGGGGTCGTCGAGCTGGATGACGCCGCCGTCGCCGTCGAGGCCGACGTTCTCGACGCGGGTGTCCAGCAGGTGCGCCGCGATGACGCAGAGCTGCTCGCCCAGCCGGGTCGCCGCCGTCGCCACCGCGGAGCCGCCGATGGTGACCGATCGCGAGGCGAAAGTGCCCCAGCCGTAGGAAATCCGCTCGGTGTCGCCTTGGCGCAGCTTGACCTTGGCGAGGTCGACGCCGAGCCGTTCCGCGACGATCTGCGCGAACGTCGTTTCGTGGGACTGCCCGTGGTTGATCGTGCCGCTCGTGACCACGACGGAGCCGGTGAGGTCCATCCGGATCTCGCTCACGTCGAACCCCGGGACGACGGTCATCTTCCGCTTCGCGAACGCCTCGGAGCCGTAGCCGGTGCGCTCGGAGAAGCAGCTGAAGCCGATGCCGAGGTGCGGGTTCTGCTCGCGCCGCTCGTACCAGCCCTCGTCGCGGAGGATCTTTTCGCCCAGCTCCAGCGATTCGAGGTAGCTGCCCGGGTCGTAAGTCACCTTGTTGATGCCCGTATACGGAAACTCGGTGATCACGTTCCGACGCCGGATCTCCACCGGGTCGAGGCCGAGCCGGCGCGCGGCCAGGTCCATGATCCGCTCCATCACCATGACGTACTGCGGGCGGCTGACCCCGCGATACGGCGCGGTCGGCGCTTTGTTGCTGGTGATCGCCCTCGCCCGGACGCGATACGCCGGAACCCGGTACACCGACGGCATTTCCGCCGCCGCCATCAGCGGTTCGATGCCGACGGTGAACGGATAGCACGAGTACGCGCCCATGTCGCACACGATGTCGGACTCCAGCGCGGTCAGCTGGCCGTCCGGAGTGAACGCGGCGCGCGTGCGGTACCGCTGCTCGCGGGCGAGGAACCCGGACGCGAGAGCTTCGCTGCGGTCCTCGATCCACTTCACCGGACGCCGCAACAGTTTCGCCGCCGCCGCGACCGCGATTTCCTCCCGCCCGACCACGCACTTCTGCCCGAAGCCGCCGCCCATGTCCGGGACCACCACGCGCACCGAACGCTCCGGAATCCGCAGCGAACGCGCCAGCACGGTACGGACCTGGTGCGGCACCTGGCTGCAGGTCTGGACGAGAAGCTGCTCGTCGCGGTCGTCCCAGGACGCCACCGCGCCGCGCGTCTCCAGCGGCAACGCGTTCTGCCGCCCGCTGCGGGTGACGAGCTCGATCACGCACCCGTCCGCGAACGCCTCGTCCACGCCCGGAGTGTCGAACGACGTGACATCCAGCAGCACGTTGCTCGGCGCGTCCTCGTGCACCAACGGCGCGTCCTCGGCGAGCGCGGTCTCCTCGGACACAACGGCGTCGAGGACCTCGTAGCTGACCTGCGCGGCCTCGATGCCGTCCTCGACCGCGTACGGATCCTTCGCGATGACCAGCGCGACCGGCTCGCCGACGAACCGCACCTTGCCGCGCGCGAGGATCGGCATCGTCGTCGGCGTGAACTCCTCGGGCGGACGGTCCAGCAGCGCGACCATGTCGCCGAGCTGCAGGTCTTCCGCCGAATACGCGGCTACGACGCCGTCCACCTCGCGGGCGGCGCTGAGGTCGAGTTCGGTGATCTTGCCGTGCGCGACGGTCGCGCGCACGAACCCGGCGTGCAGCATGCCGTGGAGGTGGATGTCGTCCACGAACCGTCCGCGGCCGGTGACCAGCCGAGGATCCTCGCGGCGGCGCACGGACGCGCCGATCCACTTGCCGCCCCGGCCGTCGAACCGGGGTTCTTCTGGCGTGCTCGCCATTACCGGTCTCCCCTCTCCCACGCCTGACCCAAACTCCGCGCCACCAACGTCCGCGTCAGCGCACGCCGGTAATCCGCGCTGCCCTGCGCGTCTCCCCGCGGATCGATCGCCTCCGCCGCCGCCCGGCCGCAAGCCGCGAACAACTCCGGCCCCGGCGCCCCGCCCGCCAGCACCGCCTCGGCCTCCGGCACCCGCAACGGCGCGGGCGCGACCCCGCCGAGCACCACCCGGCCGCCTTCCAGCGAACCGTCCGCGCGAGGTTCCAGCGTCACCGCCGCCGCGACCGTCGCGAAATCCCCAGCCCGCCGGGAAAACTCGGTCAACGCCGCCTTCGGCGCCGCCCGGGTGAACCGGACTTCGGTGACCACCTCGTCCGCCTCCACCGCGGTCGCGTAGAAGCCGTAGAACATCTCCCCCGCCGGGATCTCGCGGCGGCCGTTCGGGCCTTCGGCGACGATCACCGCGTCCAGCAGCAGCGCGAGCATGCACCACTCGGCGGTGGCGTCGCCGTGCACGAGGCTGCCGCCGACCGTGCCGCGCGACCGGATCGGCAGGTGCCCGACGTACCGCATCGCCTCCGCCAGCACCGCGAAATCCGGGCCGAGCTGGGCTAGCTCGACCTGGCGGTGCGTCGTCATCGCGCCGAGGCGGAGCGCCGAACCAATGTGCGCGATCTCGGTCATCCCCGGCAGGTCCCGCAGCCGTCCGAGGTCGACCAGGTCGCTCGGGCGGGCCAGGCGGAAGCTCATCATCGGCATCAGGCTCTGCCCGCCCGCGATCGCTTTCGGCTCCCGGCCTCGCGCGGCGAGGTCGGAAAGCAGGCCGACGGCGTCGGCGACGTCGTGCGCCCGGTGGTAGGCGAACGCGGCGGGCTTCATGCAATTCCCTTTCTGCTGCCGAGAATCAGACTGCGTCCATTTCGGACTGGTGCGGCGCGGGCGCGGTCTCGCTGTCGAGGTGGTCCAGTTCCCGGCCCCGCGTTTCCGGCGCGCAGAAGACCATGAAGACCACGGCCCCGACGACGAGCAGGCCGAGCAACGTGAACGTCAGCGGCAACCCGAGCACCGGCCACAGCACGCTGCCGAACAGCAGCGGCGCGAACCCGGTGACCGCCCGGCTGGACGACGAGGCCCAGCCGAAGCCCGACGCGCGCAGCTCCGTCGGGTACAGCTCGGACACGAAGGCGTACATCACCGGGATGACGATGAGCGAGAACAGCCCGAACGCGCCGATCGCGACCACCGCGGCCCCGGCCGAGCCGAGCACCAGCGAGAAAATCACCAGCGTGACCGCGGCGAGCGGCCCGGCCGCGGCGATCACCCGCTTGCGGCCGATGCGGTCCACGAGCAACACCGCCACCACGACGCCGACGATACCGAGCGCGTTCATCAAAGTGGTCGAAGCGAACGCGGCGATCTCCCCGAAGCCCTGTGCCTTGAGGATCGAGGGCATCCAGCTCAGCGCGGCGTAGTACACCAGCATCACGGTGATGAACAACGCCCACGCGACCCCCGTGACCTTCGGGTTGTACGCCCACACCCGGCGCAACTGATCGACCGCCGCGAACAGCCCGCCGCCGCGCTTGTCCTCCTCGATCGCCGGCGGAATCCGGTACTGCTCCTTCGGCGCACCGGTGCGCTCGACGAGATCGTCGATGACCAGCCGGGCTTCCGCCTCGCGTCCCATGCGCACCAGGTACAACGGCGATTCCGGAACCCCGCGCCGCGCCCAGAACAACAGCACCGCGGGCAGGATCATCAACACCAGCATCCACCGCCAGTTCCCGGAAACCGGAACCAGCAACGTCGCCGACGCCCCCGCCAGCGTCGTGCCGACCGGCCACCAACCGTCCATTGCGGACAGTACGCGCCCGCGTTGCTTGCGCGGCGAAAACTCGCTGACAATGGCGTAATCCACCGGAATACACCCGCCGAGCCCAACTCCGGCAAGGAACCGCAGCAGCAGGAACACCTCGATGTTCGGCGACAACGCCGCGAACACCGAGAAGAAAGCGAACAACAGCAACGTAATGCTGAACGCGCGCTTGCGGCCGATCCGGTCCGCGACCGTCCCCCAGGCGACCGCCCCCACCGCCATGCCGATGAGATTGGCGGTGGCGACGAACCCCCGCTGCGTGGCCGACAGCCCGAATTCCGTTCCCACCAACGGGGTGAGGAATCCGTTCAGGGCCACGTCCCAGGCGTCGAACATGTAGCCGAGCCCGCCGATGAGGAAGATCTTGCCCTGGACGCGCCAGCGCCACGGCAAGTCTTGGACCACCTGGTCTCCGGTACGCATAGCCTTTGCTCCTTTGCGAAGTCTGCGTGGGCCGTTCGTGCTATCGGGCGAACTGGTAGTGAATGGATTCGTTGTCGGGGTCGCCCAGCGGGGTTCCGTTCCACAGCCAGTCGTAGGACACATCTGACTCGCCGTCGAAACTGCGCAGCTTTTCGTCGCGCTCGCGCTGCTCCGGGCCGTCCGGGAGGTGGTAGAAACTCATGTTCCGCAGCGATGCGTCCTGAACCATCCCAGCATGTTTCGCGCGCCGGTGCACGTACCGGGTCAGTGCGTTGTCGATCCCGTCGCGGGTAGCCTGCCCCAGCTCCTCCGCGAGAACCGCCCCGTCCTCCATCGCCTGCGACGCCCCTTGCGCCTGGTACGGAAGCATTGCGTGACAAGCGTCCCCGAGCAACGCGACGCGCCCGTCCACCCACACCGGATCGCGACGCCGCCGGTACATCGCCCAGACCGAGACGTCGTCCTTGGCCTTCGACAGCATCGCCGGCACGCGATCGTCCCAATCGGAATACTCGGCCGCGAGCTGCTCCGCACTGGCCGGCGCACTCCAGTTTTTCTCGACTTCCTCCGTGCACGGCACAATCGCCACCACGTTCAGGTATTCACCGCCGCGGATCATGTAATGGACGAGGTGTTTGTCCGGGCCGTACCAGATCGTGGAGTGATAGCGGTCGACCAGGAACCTCGTCGCCGGATCCGCTGCGATCGAATCCCCAGGGATCAACGCCCGGTACGCCATCTCGCCGGAGAACGCGAGGGTGTCGTCGAATCCGGCTAGATCCCTTACCGCAGAACGGATTCCGTCCGCTCCCACGACGACGTCGCCCTCGAACCGCCGCCCGTCCTCGGTGATCACGGCGGGCCGCTCCGGATTGCCGCGATCAAGCTCGACCACCTTCGCCGCAGTCGCCACCTTCACGACCGGCCCCGCACCTTCGGGGTCGATACACGCCCGCAGGAGAACGGAATGCAGATCCGCCCGGTGGTAGTGCCAATACGGTGCCCCGTATTGCTCGACGACCCGCTGGCCGAGCGGCAACTGCGCGATGATGCTGCCGTCAGCCCAGCGTCGCCGGACCTGGTCCTGCGGCTCGCACCTGACCTTCTGAAGCTCGGCCCGCAACCCCAGCCCGATCAGGATCCGGCTGGCGTTGGGCGCCGTCTGGATCCCGGCCCCGATTTCGCCCAGCTGCGGTGCCGCTTCGACCACGGTGACCCGCAACCCGCGCTGCCGCAACGACAAGGCGGCACACAGCCCGCCCAACCCGCCGCCGGCGACCACTACCTCGAACGACTGACTTGCCGCCACCTGACCTCCTACCGCTAGCCGCTTCCGGCAGATCCTCGCCTCGATGTCCTCGCCTTGAATGCGGTTAATCCGAACACGGATTATCCGAACACGCAATAGTCGGTGGGGAAGTTTTGTTGGGCGGGGGTGGTTTGGGTGCGTTGGGTGGTGGGGTGGTTACCGGGTGAGGTGGTGTTGTGGATTCGCGGCGGATACTTCGGACGACTCAGGGGGCGTTCCGGTTGGACCGCATTGAGGGGAACTTTCGGCTGGACTGGCGTTGTGGAGCGGCTCCGGTCGGGTTGGCCGTGCGCGGCGGTTCTTGAGGGTTCGGCTCGCGAAACCGTGGTTGCGTGGGGCACCCCGAAGTTTGATTGTCCTGACGGCCTGGGGGTGCTTGTCAAGGCGGGAAAGATGCCTTGACA
>NZ_JBHZAG010000044.1:0-75790 GCF_042754125.1 Amycolatopsis sp. NPDC059235 | reverse complement strand
CCAACTGCTGAACCGGCCCGAACCCGTCCGGCGGCACCTCCAGCGCCGGGACCTCCTCAACCGCGCCCGATCCCGCCCGACCCTCGCCCGGATCCGCAGCCTGGCCAGTTCCAGACGCCGAGCCGGACGCAGCGGGTTCACTCGTCCCTGCAGGCATCGACTTCCTCGGCCGCTGCCCGGATTGCGCGTCGTCGCCGAGCGCGAACGTGCCCGGGGCGGGCTCCCCTGCCCGCACCAGCCCCGCCCATGCCGACTGCTGCACCGGCCCGAATCCGTCCGGCGGCACCTGCAGCGCCGGAATCCCCTCGGCCCGGCCCGGCACCGCCGCACCCTCGCCCGGATCCGCCGGACCGATCCCGGGCGCTGAGACGAATGCACGGGGCTCGCGTCTCTCGGAACGCGGCTCCGTCGTCCGCCCCGGTTCCGCTGGCACCTCGGCCTCTCCCGCGGGGCCAGCTGCGGGAGCGACCTGATTCGTGTTGTCCTGTGGGCCGAGGGCGAAGGCCCCGGGCGCGACCGCTTCGCCCTCGCCCAACTGCAGGACCGCGCCGGCACGCTGCACCTGAGTCCGGGCCCAGGGCAGGAAACCCACCCCCACACCGTGCAAAGCGAACGCCTGCGCCAACTCGTCCCGCGTGCCCTGCGAACCCGCCGGCCAGCACGACAACCACACCCACGGCCCCGGCATCTCCCCCAGATTCCGCACCGCGTCCAGCCACACCAGATACGCCGCCGCCGACGACGTCAGCCAGAACTCCCGCGACAGATCCGGCGACCACGCCCGCAACCCCCGCCCGCCGTGATGCATCACCACCGCGAACCGGCCGCCCAACGGCCCCAGCTCCCCCTCCGCAGCCCCGTACTCGAACGCCTCCTCCAGCACCGACCGCTCATCCCGCACCCCCGACCCCTCCGCAGCCGGACCCGGGAACGCCGTCCCCGCATACCGGCCATCCCCCCGGAACAACGACACCATCCCGATCTCCTCCGCCCGCACCCGCCCCGACACCAAATCCTCCGAACTCACCACCTCCGCCGGCGCCACCACACCCGGCGCCGGCGGCTCCGCACCGCCCAGCCACGCCACGAACGACCCCGCCCGCGGATCCCCCAACGCCACCGCCACCGGATCGAACTCCACCCGAGTCAGCAGCGCCGTATGCACCGTCTCCTCCGCCGGCCCGGCCGACACCCCGGCCGCCAGCAACCAGTCCTGCATCCCCTGCCGGAACGCCTCGATCACCGACGCCTCAAACTCGCCGTTCCCCTCCACCCCCATCACGAAATACCCCCGCACCCGCAACCCCCGACCCCCCACCGACGCTGTCGACTCTCCCCCGCCCTCCTCCAACGCCTCCGCCAGCACCTCCCCCGCCAACACCGCACCCAACCCCGCCAACGCCACCGCCCGCCCCGCCGACACCCCGCTCTCCACACCCAACAACCCCGACACCACCCGCCCCACCGGCACCGGCACCGTCGGGGCGGGTGGTGTCGGCCCCGGTGCCGGGCGCAGCGCCAGGGCCGGCGCGGGTGCCGCCGTCTGCCCGCCAGCCGGAACCACCGGACCTTCCGCCGGCGACACCGGACCCGGCAAACGCCTCCGCTTGCGCGCATCGCCCTCGCCTTGGCGCTGCTGGCGTTTGCCCCGCTCTCCCCCTGCTCCCGGCCCCTCTTCTTCCGAGGCCAGCCGGTACCGCGCACCATCCAGCTTCAGCACGCCGCTGTCGACCAACGCGGTCCAGATGCTGCTAAACGTGGACGAAATGATGCCCGGCAATGCGTCACGGACCTCGTCGCGGGTGAACCCGCGGCCCGGATTGCCGGAGAACAGCTCCAGTATCCGTTCCCGTGCTGTCGCCCCCTCGGCATGGACCAGCCCGTCCACCGGCGGCGGCACGGCCTCGTAGACGAACCGGCCCGGGCTGGGCTCGCTCCTGCGGACCAGGCCGTACATCGCCAACCGGGTCAGCGCCCCGCGCCACTTCACCGCTCCCTTCACCGCGTCGACAATGCCGCCGTGCGTGGCGGGGCCGCCGCGGTCCAGCAGATGGTCCAGCACCCTCTGCTCGTTCTCCGGCAGATCCGCCGCCACGCCGTCGGTGGACACCCGGATCACCGGATTCTCGCTGCCGTCCCACCGGTACCCCATCAACGCCAGCGCCTGCCCCGCCCGCTCCCCCACCGCGCCGCCCCCGCGCAGCCGGCCCGCCATCCACCGCCGGAACACCGGCTCCCCCGCCAGATCCCGGACACCCCCGGACCCCCCGCCCGCGCCGAACCCGAAACCCGCGTCGGCCCCGCCGACCGGATCCGCCCCCCCCAGCTCCTCGTACCGCGCCGCCGCCGCCACCAGCACCTCCCGCTGCACCGCATCCCCCGCCAACCCCGCCACCCGCCGCACGAACTCCGCCACCACCCGCCGCCCCTGACCCGACCCCAGCACACCCCCGCCCGCCGCCGCCACGCTCCCCGCCAACCCCCCCGCCGACCGCACCCCCGCCGCCCCCGCCAGCACACCCCACGCCCGCGCCTCAACCGCATCGAACCCCTCCGGCACCACCCCCAACGCCACCGGAACCGGCGTCGCCACCGGCTCGCCCACCATGAACACCGCCACCCCCGCAGCGTTCGTGCCGTTCTTCACGTCCTGTCGTTGTTTGAGAGTTGTGGTCACCTGATTCGCTTGGGCACTGATGCGCTCGGCGATCTCGCGGGCAGTCCACCACCGCCCCCGAAGGTCCTCCTCCCCGAGAAGCTTCACCGCCCGCTCCCCCACACTGCCCGCCCCTGCCGGAGCCCCTGCCGGCTCCGGCTCGAACTGGTGGGTCGCCACGCCCGACGCGGTCTTCCCCGGCTTTGTACGCACCACCTTCAACGCGTCACGCACCTGGTGGGGGGTGAGGGAGGTCGCCTCTGTGATCTGGAGATTGGTGTACGCCCGGTCCGGATTGCCGGACAGCAACCTGCGCACCAGTTCCTTCGGCGGGGTCGGGTCCGCCACGACCAGCCCGCCCTTCGGCGGCACCGCGGCCCGGTAACGGTAGCGAGGCTTCGCCAGCGTGCCGTCATTGTCCGCGTCGACCAGCTTGTACTTGGCCAGCAAGCCCCGCGCGTGCTCGGCGTTGCCTCGTAGTGTGTTCTTGTTCTTCGGTTCGGAGCTGCTGTCCGCGGGGGTGATCGCCGCGATGATGTCGCTGAGGAACCCCGGGCCGTGGTCCAGCAGACGGTTCAGCGCCTTCTGCGCGTTCGCCGGCAGATCCGCCACCACGCCGTTCGTGGAGACCCGGATCACCGGGCTCTCGCTGCCGTCCCAGCGATGTCCCAGCAACGCCATCGCCTGCCGCACCCGAGGCTCCCCCGCCTCGCCCCACCCCGGATCCGTGCCTCCCAACCTGCCCTCCGCCCACCGCCGCAACACCGGCTCCGCCCCCAAATCCCGGACCTCCCCTTCAGCCGCACCGCCCCCCGCGACCTCCTCGTACCGCCCCGCCGCCGCCGCCAGCACCTCCCGCGCCGGTTCGGCCGCCCACCCCGCCGTCCACCGCGCAAACCCCGCCACCACCTCCCTCACCTGCTCCGGCCCCAGCACCACCCCCATCCCGGCCAGCCGATCCGCCAACTCCCCCGCCGACCGCACACCCGAATCCGCGGTGAGCACCTCCCACGCCCGCCGCTGCCCCGCGTCCTCCCACACCGGAAACACACCCAACACCGGAACCGCCGCCCCCACCCCAGCCGAACCCGCCGCGGAAGACGAAGACGAAGCGGCCGACGGCCCCGGCCGCACGACCGGGGCCGGCCGGGCGGCACCGTCGTCGGCGCCGCCGCGCAGCGTGGGGTCGAGGCGCTGGTTGCCCAGCGGCAGAGCGCCCGTGCCCGGCAGCGGCATGAACCCCGACGGGCCGTGGACCGGGTTCCCCTGCCCGTCGCGGCCCAGCCCGGTGCGCAGATCGGCCATCTGCCCGCGGTGGCCGTCGACGAAACGGACCGTGCCGTCGCTGGTCTTGTGCGCCAGCAGCCACTGCCCGTCGAACAGCACCGCGCCCTGCGCCCCCGCCGGCTGCTCCGGCCGGCCCAGATGCCGCTCGATCTCCTCCAGCGGAGCGCCGACCATCTCCCCGCCCAGCAGCTTCTCCGCCTCCCCGACCGACACCGGACCGCCCGGCAGCGCCGGCGCCGTCACACCGTCCTTGATCGACTGCGCCGCCGCCAGCATCGACGCGAACCCGTTCCGCACATGCCCCCGCGCGCCCCGGTCCAGCAGGTCCCGGTTCACCCCCGCCGCAGGCCGCAGCTCCGGATCCTCGACCAGCTCCCGCCGCAGATCTTCTTGCCGCCCCAGATAGCCGTCCCGCGCCCGCAGGCTCAGCAGCGCGTGCCGCGCGAACTCCGGATACGCGGTGTCCTCCGCGATCCGGCTCTCCGGAAAACCCTTCGCCCCCCTGGACACCGTCGTCCACCAGCCCTCCCCCCCGGGAAAGTGGTCGCCGACCGCAGCCGAGGACCCCGCCCGCGCCTCCGGCTCGAACGCGCTGGTGCCCACCGTGAAATGAGCGTCGTTGACGTAGCCGAGCTTCCGGTAGAGCGTCCGCATCAACGCGTTCCCCGCGCCGGACGAGCCCGCGAAACACGCGGTCGCCACCAGCGACGAGTCCGGCCGGGTCCGGAACGCCGTCCGGAACGCCGCGGACTGGTCCAGCACATGCGCGAACCCGCTCGCCGAGACCGCGACTTCGGTGTCCTTCGCCAGCCGCCGCCCGCCGACCAGCTCCGTCCCGGCCGGCAGGGTCACCGAGAGATGCGCCTGCCTCGACCCGTGCGTGAAGAAATGGATCGGCCCCAGCGGATGCCGCTCGTAGTCCCCCGAGCCGGGAGCCTGCACCCGGCCCGGCAGCCCCGCCCTGCTCCGCGGCATGACGCGGTCGAACGTCTCCGGCCGGTCGTCCTTGTCGAGCGCCCGCCAGGTGTAGCGGGACCCGCCGTGCTCCGGGCTGCTCCACGCGCCTTGAACCCGCGCACCGCCGCCCCGGTCGCTGAACAGGACGCCGGCCGGGAGCCCGTTGCGGTCGCGCACCGCCTGGCTCCACACGTCCTTCGCGCGGAACCTGATCGCCTCCGGCGGAGTCTTCGACATTCCCCACCACGATTTCCGAGACGGGATCGTGCCGGCGATCACCGGCCCGTCGCCGGTCTCGTTCTTCCAGCGGTTCAGCACCGGGTGCAGCGCCAGCCGGTCGGCCGCCGGGACCTCGCCGCCCACCAGCGTCGGGTCCAGCCGCTGCGGCGCGGGCAGCTCGGCCGCTCCGGTCCAGGCAAGGGGAATGAACCCGACCACGCTCTTCCCGGCAAGCCGGGGCACGGTCGCGGCCTGCCCGTCCAAATACTCCACGACACCGCGCTCGTCCTTGCGCACCAGCACCCAGTGCCCGTCCCGACGATCCCCGCCCAGGAACACCAGGCCCGCCGCGCCGGTCTGCTGCCCCCGCATGTGCTCCTCGATCCGCGCCGGCGACACGTCCGCCGACTTCGCCGAAGCCAGCTCCTCGACCTCCCGCGCTTCCAGGTCCTTGCCCGACCCGCCCGCGACGAACGCGGTCCCTTCCAGCAACGAGAACGACAGCTGCACCGACGCCTCCAGGCAGTTCTCGGTGTGCCCGTCCCGGTTCACCCGCTCCATGCCCGGATGACGCGCCGCGAAATACCGCGGCGCGTCCGCCGGATCCGCGAAGCTGTCCGCGCTCACCACCGACCCCGCCGGCAACGCCAGCGCCTCCGCCAGGCTCAACCCCGCCCGGGACGCCGCCCGGTCCCGGACCGGTTGCGGCGGGACGGCCGTGCCCGGCTCGCGGCGGTAGCGGTAGCGGCGGGCCACCGCCTTCCGGCTGGGGAACTCGCCGCGTCCGCGCGCTTCCTGCCGGGAACGATCGACCGCCGCGTCGAGCAGCCGCCGCGCGTCGCCTTCGCCGATCCCGAACTCGGCCGCCACCGCACCCGGCGTCCCGGCGAACGCCACGTCCCCGGCCCGCAGCCGATCGAGCACCCCCCCGAGCCGCGACAGGTCCCGCGACGACAACTCCCCGCGCCGCGACCAGTCCGCCGCGTCCCCCGGCCGCGCCGGCGCCGCGGCGGGCGGAACCTCCACCAGCACCCGGCGCCGCTGGTCCTCCGCCGCAACCCCCGGCCGCACCAGGTTCTCCGGCAACCGGCTCCCGCCCGAGCGGATCCGCGCGGCCGCGCGGACCTCGGCCGGCGTGATCGCGTCGCCGCCCGGCCGGGTCCCCAGCAGCGCCTCGGCCTGCCGCGCGAACTCGGCCGCCACGGCGTCCGCCCGCCGCTGCCCGGTGTCGCGCGCCCGGCCTTCGCCGCGCAGCGACCCGCCGTTGCCCCAGCCGGTCACCCGGTACGGCGGCAGCTCCTCGCCCGCGGCGCGGGCCGCGACCGCCGCGTCGACCCAGGCGCGCACCGGGCCCGCCAGCCGCGCGGACCCGTCTTTCCCGACCGCCCTCGAACCGCCCGGGAACCACACCTCCGCCGCAGCGGCCGCGGCCGCCGGCGCGGCAACGCCGCCGGCGCGCACCGGCCCGCCCGCCGCATCCGGCGGACGAGGGCGCGCCGCAGGAGAATCCCGGTGATCCGCGGCAGTGCCCGGCGAGCTGCCGGGCACCGGGTCCGGGCGGTCCGCAGGAGCGCCCGGCGAGCCGCCGGCGGCACGACCCGCGCGGTCTGCCGCAGTGCCCGGCGAGCCCTCGGCAGCAGGTTCGGCGTGCTCTCCGCCCGCGTCCGGCGCGTCGCCGGCAGCATCCGACGCCGCCCGGGCCGCGTCGGCGGCCCGCACTTCGCCCGCCAGCCGCCGGGCCAGCCCGTGCGCGCCGGCCAACGGGTCCGACGCGCCCCGGTCGGCGACCAGCCGGTCCAGCACCAGCGCCCTCAGCGCCCGGTCCCGCCCCGCCAGCCCCGCCAGCTCCGCCGGCGTCGGCGTCGGCGTCGGCGTCGGCGTCGGCGTCGGCGTCGGCGCGCCCTCGGCCGCCGGCGCGGCCGGCGCGTACCGGGCATAGATCTGGTCCGCGATCCGGGACAGGCCCTCGACCACCGGCGCCGGCAAGGCGGTCCGGGCCTCGCCCAACCGGGTCGCGGCGTCGCGCCAGCCCGCCTCCCTCCCCGGCGGCAGGAGCGCGGCGACCGCGGGGTCCAGATGCGGTCTGCCGGCCTCGGCGACCAAGTCCCCGGCGAGCCGGTAGGCGCCGGTGTCGCCGGCGCCGTGCTGCCGTTCGCCGACCAGCCGGTCCCAGACGATCGTCTTGAGCGCGCCGGTCTTGAGCGCCTCGGTCTCGAGGGCCTCGGCCTCGGCGGCCGGCGCGGCGCCGGGCGCCGGGACGGACGAGACCGGCGGGTGCTGCGCGAAAATGCCGTCCGTGCGCGTGATCAGGCCGGCGAGATCCGCCGACGACAGGCCGGTGTCGCCCAGCCGGACGACCGCGTTGCCCCACTGGTCGACCAGTTCCTGCGGAAGGACCTTCCTCAGCCGGTCGTGCATGCCGAACGCGGCGCCCAGGTCGAACACCGGCGTCCACCACCCTCCGCCGCGGACATCGGGCGCAGTCCCGGACGGCTCCGGCCCGGCTTCCGGGACGGGCTCCGCAGGAGGCACGGCCAAGGCGGGCGACGACGGCGCCGAGGACGGCGCGCTCGAAGCCGGCGACGACGGGACCGTCTCGCTGAAGACCGGAGAGACCGGCGGCGACGCGTCCGTGCCGTCCGTGCCGTCCGTGCCGTCCGTGCCGTCCGTGCCGTCCGTGGTGCCCGCCGAATCGCGGCGTTCGGGCGGAGGCAGCCCGGGCGGGTGCTCGCCGGGCCCGGCGAACCCGCCGGCCGGCCGGGCGGCGGACTGCCCGGGCGGCGCGTTGGGCAGGTTCGCCCGGTCCCGGTGCACGCCCATCGCCTTCTCCGCCTGCGCCTGCAGCTGCGGCAGGTCCACGTTCAGCAGCCGGTGCTCGGCATCCGCGACAGCCCGGCCGGTCGCGGCGGTGGGATCCAGCTCGTGCTCGGCGGCCGCGAGCTGGTACTGGATCAGCGAGAGCTGCACGTCCGGGCGCTTGGACAGCGCGTACGCCTTGTCGTCGGCCGACGGATAATACCGGTACTCGTCCTTGTTGCCGCTGCGGCCGCCCCGCTTCTCGATCTGGATCTCCAGGTCCCGCAGCAAAAGGTGCGCCGTGATCAGGAACCGGATCCCGCCCAGCGCCTTCGCCGCGTCGGTCGGCTTGATGTCCACCCCGCGCCCCATCTTCATGTTCACGATCAGCACCTTGCCCGGCGCACCGTGCTCCGCGACCACCTTCTCCCACGCCTCCGCCGCGTCCGGCCCCTGCATCAGGTCCCACTTCGCGTCGACCACCGTGTGCTCGAACCCCGGCGGCAGCGCCTGCGAGATCTTCTTCGGCAGGCTGTTGAGATGCGTCACCACCACCTGCGGCTGATTCGTCTCCTTCTTCAGCGCGACCAGGTCCGCGGCGATCAGCCTGATCTTCTCGTCCTGGGCGAGGGTGAACTTGTCCGGCAGTCTTTGCAGCCGGTTCTCGTAGTAGGGATCGACCGCCACGATCTCGTCCGACGCGCCCATCGACTTGTAGAACTCGTTCTTGCCCAGCGCCGTGCCCGACGCCCCGGTCACGCCGTGGAACAGGTCCTTCCTCGTGTACACCTCCATCGCGGAGAGCTGCTTGCTGCTCTCCGTGTCCGCCCGCACGACCAGGCCCTTCTCCCACTCGATGGCCTGGGCCAGCCCCTTCTCCCACCGCGACTCGGTCACCCCGTCCGAGGTCGACTTCTTCGGGTCGTGCATCACCTGGTGGGTGTGCTGGTCGACGATCTTGATCCCGGCTCCGTGCGGCACCTCCGCCGTCCCCCAGGTCCGCTCCCCGCGGTCGATCACGTAATGCTCGTCCTCCACGTACTCCCACTTCGCCAAAGCGGCCATCGTCACCCGATGGACCTGCTGCCCGGTCAGCGGCACCCCCTTGTTCGCCCGGGTGAACTTCTCCGCCCCCTCCGGGGTCAGCTCGAGCGGGACCTCGCTGTCGGCCGGCCCCGGCCGGCGGCCGAAGTCCCGGACCGACACCGTCCCGTCCGCGGCCAGCCGGCGCAGCAGGCCCCCGGCGAAGTCGACCTCGTCGAAGGTCGCCCGGTCGGCCTTCTCGCCCTGGCTGTGGGCCAGGACGAACTTCATGTGCTCGTACTTCAGCTGGTCGATCTCGTCGATCAGCACCAGGATCCGGCCCGTGCCGCCGTGCCCGGGCACCTTGTCGTCGTGCTTGAGCATCGTGAAGTGCAGGTCCGAGTGCGTGCCCACCGCGATCATCGGCACCCCCGGCCGCTTCGGCGGCGGCGGCGCGTCCGAATCCATCCGGACCACGTCGATCCCGAACGGCGCCAGCAGCTTCACGTACTGCCGGTACTCGTGATCGGCCAGCACGTCCTTGGTCGAGGACACCATCAGCACCGCGTCGTTGCCCGGGTCCAGCGCCTTGCGGGCCGCGTCGACCAGGAACATCCACGACTTCCCCTCCCCCGCGCCCATGTCCACCACCTTGCCGCGGCGCATCGCGTCCGACGCGTGCGTCTGCGTCCACCGCAACGTGATGCCGCCCTTGCGCCGCGCCATCTCGTGGACCGCCGCCGCGACCTCGTCGTAGGTCGGCGGCCGCTCCGGCGTCCCGTGCATCAGCTCCTTCAGCCGCTCGTCGGTCAGATTCACCAGCCGCTCCTCCGGTGGCAGATGACCGCCGGAACGGTCCACGACGTCGTGCAGCGACCGCGCCGCCTCGTGCGCCTTGTTCGCCGCCGCCAGCCACGCCTCGTGCGCGGCCGGCGCCACCGGATCCCGCGTCTTGACCCAGCCCTTCCCCTCGCGCAGATACGTCACCGGCTCCTCCAGCCAGTCCCCCGCACCGGTCTTCAGCTGCCGGTACGCCACCGGACGCCGCGTCACCTTGTCGTACACCAGCTCGCTCTCCGGCGGCAGCACCGCCCGCGACCCGTCCTCCAGCTTCAGCGCCTTCTGCTTGTCCAGCTTCTTCACGATCAGCTCCCCCGGCTTCGCCCGCCCCCGGCCCCACCGCCCGTCCAGCCCGCGCTCGAAACTCGTCCCGTCCGGACGCACCACATGCTGCAGCGTCCCCTTCGCGTCCGCCACCGCCACCGACCCCGGCGGCACATCCACGAACCGCCCCCGGCCCGGACGCCCCCGATCGATCCGCCCCGCGCCCTGCGCCACCAGCCAGCCCCCGCGACCGCTCTCCCACCGAGCGCCCTCCGCCACCAGCCGCCGCGGCTCCGGATCCGGCGCACGATAGCCCTCGGACTCCTCCGGCGGACGACCCTCCGGCCGGCGCCGGCCCGCCTCGTGCTCCGCGGCCGGCGCGGGATTCCCTTCCGGCAGGGGATCCCGCGGCCGGGACGGCCCGAAACGCTCCTCGTAGGCCATGTGATCCTCGTACAGCCCCGCCAGGCTCCCGGAGCCGTGCCCTTGACCGCCGCCGCCGGCGTCGTGCCCGTGCCCGTGCCCGTGCCCGTCCGGCCGATCGCCAGGCCTGTCCGGCAACGGCTTCTCCGGCAACGGCTTCTCCGGCAACGGTTTCTGCAGATCCGCGGTGGTCTCCGGCCGATCCGGCCGCGCATCGCGCGGCGCGGCTTCGCCCGGCGACCCGCCCAGGCCGGAGCCACGCCGGGTCACCGCGACGTCCGACACCGTCTGCGGCGGTTCCGGACCGGGCCCGGGGCGCTGCGCCGCCGGATCGCCCGACAGCGGCGAATCCTTCGGCCGCGGGCTCAACGGCGACACACCGTCAGAACGCGCACCCCACGGCGACACACCGTCAGAACGCGAACCCGACGGCGACACACCATCAGAACGCGGACTCAACGGCGACACACCATCGCCGTCAGGACGCACCGCCGGCTCCGGCCCGGCGTCCGCGCGGCGCAGCCCCTCCGGCGACGTGTCGAGATTCAGCTTCGGCACGCCTCGCCGCCCGGACAAGTCCGGCCGCGGGGGCGGCGCCGGCGGACGCTCCGACGAGCCGCCGGCCGGGCCGCCGGCAC
This sequence comes from Amycolatopsis sp. NPDC059235, assembly GCF_042754125.1. Lineage (NCBI taxonomy): Bacteria > Bacillati > Actinomycetota > Actinomycetes > Pseudonocardiales > Pseudonocardiaceae > Amycolatopsis > Amycolatopsis sp. NPDC059235. The sequence continues at coordinate 64,687 of NZ_JBHZAG010000044.1, read as the reverse complement.
CGCCTTCCTGCGCAGTCGCCTGCGGCGCCGGCCTCGACGGCGCCGCCGACGTCTCCGCTCCGCTGCCGACCTCGGTCGACGGCCTCGGCTCCGAACTCGCGGCCGGCCCGGTCCTGGACGACACCGCCGGCGGCACGCCGTCCGCGACCGACGGCGCGGACGGGCCTTTCGACGACGTGCTCGGCAACGCCGCTTCCGGCCGCGGCCCGGCGCCGGCCCCCGACGACGACGACGGCGACGGCGACGGCGACGGCGACGGCGACGGCGACTCGGCCTGCGGCCGGGGGGAGGACGGCGACTGTTGTCCCAGCCCTGGCCGCCGCGCATCCGCCGAGCCGGCCCGCTGACTGCCCAGCGCGTCGTCGCGGACCCCGGAATCCTTTCCGCCGATTCCCTGCCCGTTCTCGTGCGACAGCGCGCTGCCGTGCGGCGTCCCGTCCTCCCGCACCGTCCCCGGACCCGCACTGACGACCTGCGACCGGACCGGGGCGCCGGACACGGTCGCCTCATGCGACTGCCCGCCGGCCTCGCCGCCCTTCGAAGCCGCCGTGCCGTCGCCGCCGCTGATGAACTCCGCGGTCTCCTTCGACACCGCTCCGTTCGCCGTCGCTCCGTTCGCCGTCGCTCCGTTCGCCGTCGCCGCCTGCGGCGATTCCGCCTCCCCGGCGCCGGCGGACTTCTCCCCGCCGCGGGCGGCCGCCCCGTCGACGCCCGCCCCGCGGCCGTCGCTCGCGAACAGCGTCCCCGCCCGCCTCCCGGACACGGTCACCGGCCGCCCGTCCGGCGCCCCGGAGACGGCATTGCCGCCGGCGTCCGGCCGACTGTCCCGGCCAACGGGCGCTCCCCGGTTCTCCTGCTCAGCCGCGGGCGCGTTCCGCCCGGCGGCACTCGAGTCGCCGGCGCCGACGGAGGACGCCCGGCGCTCCCCGACCGGCCTCTCGCCGCCGCCGAACCCGCCTTTCTCCGGATCGCCGGTGAACGACCAGCCGCCCGCCGCCGATTCGCCGCCGGGCGCGCTCCCGCCCGATCCCGCGTCCGGGCCGCGGCCCCGTCCGGCGCCGCCGGACGCGGGCCCTCCCGGGATACCGCTCAGCAGACCGCCGACCGCCTTCGGCAGGCCGAGCACCGACTTCCCCAGATTGATCGCCGTGCCGCCCGCCTCGCCGCCGTGATAAGGCCCCAGGCCGCCCAGAATCCCCTGCCACACATCGACCGGCTGGTTCAGCGCCAGCGACACCAGCGGATTGCTCGCCGCCAGCGCACCCACATTCCCCACCGCGAACCCGATCTGCCCCGCCCCCACCAGATTCCCCGGCAACTCCGTCTTCAGCTCCGGGAACACGTTCTTCAGCTCGTTCTTCACACCGTCGGTGACCGCCGACGACACCACGCTCTTCGCGATCCCGCTCCACGCCCCCATCGTCCCCCCCGCCACCGCCCCCGCGACAAACGAATGCTCCACCGACTTCCAGTCGATCCCCTCCCGCTGCCCCGCCGCGTCCTGACCCGCCTGAATAGTCAGATCCAAACCGCCCATCACCCCCGCCCCCGCCGCCGCATGCGTCCCGATCTCCAGCACCAGCTTCGAAGCCCCCAACGCCACCGACCGCACCGTCGCCTGCATCACCGCGTTCCTCAACGCCACCCACATCAACTGCAACGCCACCCGCGCCGCCGCGATCGTCGCCGGCACCGCGAACGCACCGAACACCGAACACAACAACGAAACGACCGTCGCCAGGAACAACAACGCCCCCACAATCATCATGATCTTGCCTTTTTCGATATCCGCGCCCGTATTCCGGCACGACTTCTCCAAATCCGCCGCCCCGCCCCGCAAATCATGCAAATTCTTCAACACCTGATCCCGCACAAAACTCTGCAACCCGTCCGCGGTCTGCCCCCGAAACACCGGATCCAGCCGACCGCTCACCTCCTCCACCGCAGCGATCACATCATCAAGCTTCCCCACAAACCGCTTCCACCCATCCGCCAACCGCCACAAATCGTTCTCATTGCCCTCCGGCCACTGCGCCCCGCACGTCACCTTGAAAAACTTCTGCAACCCCGCCGGCAAATGCGTCGCATCCGCCGCACCCCGCCCCGCCGGCCCACTCCCATCCCCACCGCCACCGCCCGCACCGCCAGGATCACCACCCTTGCCCGAACCAGCCTCATCACTGCTGACCATCCATCACCACCTCCTTCCACCGACCAGCAACAACTGCCACCAACAAACAAACCCCACCCACCCAAAACCCCACACAACACCACACCCCCACAACAACACCGACGCGATCACCCCTCGCCGGATCCGCGTCTCCAGCGATGTCCACGACGAACCGCGCGGCCGGCCTCGCCGTCTTCCGCCGGCAACGGCGGAAGACAGCGAGGCACCGGCCCGCCACCGCCGCCGTTCACCTGAGCGGCACCACCGATTCCAGCCACAGGCGCGCCACCGCCGACGACGCTTCCTCCCGCACCCGGCCCAGCTCGCCGAGTTTGCGACGCTCCGCCTCCAACGCGGCCACCGCATCCGCCAGACCCTTCCCGGCATCCCCGCCCAGCGAACCCCAATCGACGCTCATGACTTCCCTCTTTCCAGGAATTTCTCCGCCCGGGCCAATGCGTCCTCCCCAGCACGGCAGGCAGGACACCAAGCAGAATCCCAAACCTCCGGCTTCGACGCCGCGGGACGGCAGCCATCCGCCCGTTCTGCAGCTGTTGCTGCCCCTGCATACCTCCGAGCGCCATCGGAGACATCGGCGCCCGGCCGACGTCGGCGGCATGCCCGACGGCCGCCCCACCTGCCGCCCGCAGCTGAAAGCGCCGCCCGGAGCATCCGCGATCACCCTGTCTTCGGCATCGGCGATCAGCAGCCACAGGACTCATCGCGATCACCGGCGTCGACCCGCAGCGGTCCCGGCAACAGACTCTCCGCACGAACATCGAGCGCCCTGCTCCCGGCTACTGGTCAACGCGTACCGGACGGCCGACGCCATCGCCGACAAGCACGGCTGCTACGAACCCTCGCCACGGATCGTCCAGTTCGTGCACGATGCAGCGTCTGGCACCGAAGACGAACTCCTCGTCGCCAGCCACCGCGCACCTGCGCGGCGAGACGTACTTCGCGACCCGCGACTGCGCCACAACAAGACGCGCGACAGAAACCTCCGCGCAGATCCACACAGCCGACAGCGAAGAGCAGCTGCCGCGCCTCCGATCCGCCGGCGAGCTGACCATCCACAAGAGACGCGACGATTCGGAACATCACGAGCCGCGGCAAGACTGCCGTGACCCGTCACGGAGCGTGACGCATAGCGACGTAGCCAGCGACGATAACCAGCGACAGGACCGGCGACCTGGCGGCGACCGCACTTCTCCCCACGGGCATTGAAATCCTGACCTGCAAGCAGGTCCGCACCCCCTCGCGAAGCCGATGCCCGCATCATCGCAGAGCCCAGCGTTACTCGCGCACCGAACCGACTGATCTCGCGAAACATGTGCGCGAACCGAGGCGGACCCCGTCACATCCGCCACCTGCCACGCCGATGGCACGTTTGGACCGGGTCCGGGATATCGCTGCACAGGGTTTCACCAGGACAACGAGCGTAGGCAACCCGCTTCGCCCACGGTGCCGAAGCAGTTGCCGATCTGGTCGTGGATGACGAAGAATCCGCTCGGCCGTCCGGAACCATGTGGTGGATCAGATTCCATCCGATGCGCGCCGGACGACTGATCAACCGCGCAGCCACGGTCCTCGCCGACGACGAGTTGCGAATCCCGGTCGGCATCAGGCGATCCGGCACGCGGCCGCGGAGTTCGGCGACGAATCGGATCCCGCAACCGCCGAAGCGCTTGGCGAGGCGGCTCGTCCCAGTGGCCGCATATCGGGCAAGGCACCGATCAGGCCATTGAGGACGCGATCGCACTGGCCATGATCATCCGGAGGGCGAGCGCCCAGACGGTCCGCCTGCTCCTTCGCCGTGATCAGACCTCGCATCCCGACCGCACGGCGCGGTTCCAGCAGATGTCTGTCAATGGTCAGTTTGTCCTGGCTCTGGCTCAAAGTCCGTGATGGGGTAGCGACCGGTGATCGGCAGGTCGGTGGCGTAGTCGATCATGTTGGTGGTGCGACGATCGTGGTCTGAAAACGTTGTTTCCCCATCTGGCTCCGCTGGTCGTGGAGCAGGTTGTTCGGCGAGGCAGGCGGGTCGAGCTGCATGCGAGCGTCCTTCAGCCCGATGCTGTCTGCTCCGGTTGCGGAGTGCGATCCGGCCGCGTGCACAGCCGCTACCAGCGTTGCCTCGCCGACCCCGCGGTCGGCGGGCAGGAAACTGTGATCCGGCTGCTGGTGCGGCGGTTCTTCTGCAGCAACAGCGACTGCGCGAAGCGAACGTTCGCCGAGCAGGTCCCGGGTCTCACCGTCGCCCACGCGCGCCGGAGCCCGTTGCTGCGCAGGATGCTCGAGAAGATCGCGCTGGCGCTGGGCGGCAGGCCCGGCCATCGGCTGAGCCGGCAGCTCGCGGCCGAAGTATCCCGGTCGACGCTGCTGCGGCTGATCAGGGCGCTTCCGGTGCCAGAACCGGGGAATCCGTCAGTCCTCGGGGTCGACGATTTCGCGTTCCGTCGCGGCCACACCTACGGCACGATCGTGATCGACATGGACACCCACCGGCCGGTGGACGTGCTGGCAGACCGGCTGGGCGACACGTTCGCCGACTGGCTGCGCGCTCATCCCGGCGCCGAGGCGATCTGCCGCGACCGCGCCGGCGGCTACGCCGAAGGCGCCCGGCTCGGCGCACCCGACGCCATCCAGATCGCCGACCGGTTCCACCTGCTCTACAACCTCGCCGAGGCGGTGAACAAGATCGTTCGAGCCCACCGCGAGTGCCTGCACGATCAGCCCGCCGCTGACGCTGTCGCCCAGCCGGAACCGGCCGCACCGGTCGATGAGGGTCGACGGGCCGAGCTGACCCGTCAGCGGCACGCCGAAGTGCACGCCCTGTGGGACAAGGGCGTCGGCAACACGGCCATCAGCAAGGCGCTCAACCTCGACGAGAAAACCGTGCGCCGCTACGCGCGAGCCGAGACCCCCGACGAGCTGCTGACTCAGGTTCCCCGGCGAGGAAGAGACCTCGACGCGCACACCGGGTTTCTGGTCCAGCGCTGGCAGGAAGGCTGCACGAACGCCGCCCGGCTCACCGAGGAACTACGCGACCGCGGCTACCGCGGCAGCGAACGGACCGTCCGGCGGCTTCTGCAAACCTGGCGCGGCAGCGCCACACCGCCCGCCGCCGTCGCCACGACCACCCCGAAACCCCGGCACGTCACCGGCTGGATCATCCGCCCTGCTGCCGATCGCACCGACCAGGAGAAGGCCGATCTCGCGCGGATCCTCGAGCGCTGCCCCGTTCTGCGTGTGGTCCACGAGCTCGTCGGTGAATTCGGCGGGATGCCGCGTCACCGACGCGGCCAGCACCTGGACGCCTGGATCGCCAAGGCTCGGACCAGCGACATCACCCAGCTTCAAGGGTTCGCCGCCGGGCTGAGCAACGACTACGACGCCGTCCGCAACGGACTCACCCTCGCCCTCAGCAGCGGTGCCCGTCGAAGGCGCCGTCTGCAAAATCAAAGCCCTCAAACGACAAATGTTCGGCCGCGCCAACTTCGACCTCCTCCGACGCCGGATCCTCCTCGGAAACTGAACCCACGTCACAAACTTTGAGCCAGAGCCTCATCACGGCTCTGGCACAAAGTCCGTGATGGTGCCCGACGACACTGAACTCCGTGCGGTGGTTGATCATGTCCGCAGTGCGATGATCTTGGCCTGAATGTCCTGCTACCCCATCTGGCGGCGCTGCGGATCGAGCGGATTATCCGACGGGGACCCGCTCTTCGGCTGCAGGCGAGCGTTCTGGCACCCGACGCTGCGTGTCCCAGCTGCGGGAGCAGGTCTGGACGGGTTCACAGCCGGTACGACCGATACCTGTCCGACCCGGCGATCGGGGGTCAGGAGACGGTGATCTGCCTGCAGGTACGGCGATTCTCCTGCGACTTGAGGTCTGCCTGCAGCGGACGTTCGCCGAACAGGTCCCCGGTCTCACAGCCCCGCACGCCCGCCGGACTTCGCTGTCGCGCAGGATGCTGGAGAAGATCGCGCTGGCGTTGGGTGGCCGGCCGGGGCAACGGCTGGCCCGGCAACTGGCCGTAGAGGTATCGAGGATGACGTTGTTGCGGCTGATCCGGGCGCTGCCGGTATCTGAACCCGGCGCCCTGTCGGTGATCGGGGTAGATGACTTCGCGTTCCGCCGCGGCCGCAACTACGACAGCATCGTGGTCGACATGCACACCCGCCGGCCCCTGGACGTGCTGCCGGACCGGTTGGGAGACACGTTCGCCGACTGGCTGCGCGCACATCCCGGTGCCGAGGTGATCTGCCGCGACCGCGCGGGCGCCTACGCCGAGGGAGCCCGACTCGGCGCGCCGGACGCAATCCAGGTCGCCGACCGCTGGCATCTGCTCTACAACCTCACCGACGCCGTCGACAAGGTCGTCCGCGCCCACAAGAAGTGTCTGCGTGACCAGCCCGCAGCCGAAGCCGTCGCTCAGCCAGCCCCGCCGGCCGCCGTCGGCGAAGGACGGAGAGCCGAGCTGACCCGGCAGCGCTACGCCGAGGTCCACGCCCTGCACAAACGAGGTGTCGGCATCACGGCGATCTGCAAGGCGCTGAACCTGGACGGCAAGACCGTCCGCCGCTACGCCAACGCTGCCACAGCAGAGGAACTGCTCACCGACGTCGCCCGGCGAGACCGTGAGCTCGACGTCCACACCGACTTTCTGGCGCGGCGCTGGCAGGAAGGCTGCACCAACGCCGCCCGGCTCGCCGAGGAGCTTCGGACTCGCGGCTACCGCGGCTCCAAGCGATCCGTCCGCCGACTGCTGCAAAGCTGGAGAACCACTGCCACGCCGCCCAGCGCTGCACCACCGGCGACGCACACGCCGCGCGAGATCACCAGCTGGATCATCCGCCCAGCAGCCGAACGCGCCAAGCAGGAACAGGCGAGCCTTGCGCGGATTCTGGACCGCTGCCAGACCCTCCGAAAGGTGGACCGGTTAGTTGGTGACTTCGCCGGGATGCTGCGCGAACTCCGCGGCCAGCACCTGAACGCGTGGATTACCGATGCCCAAGCCAGCGATGTCCCCCAGCTGCAAGGGTTCGCGGCCGGCTTGCTCAGGGACTACGACGCCGTCCGGAACGGACTTACCCTCGGCTGGAGCAGCGGCGCCGTCGAAGGCGCGGTCTGCCGCATCAAAGCGATCAAGAGGCAAATCTATGGCCGAGCCAACTTCGACCTCCTCCGCCGTCGCGTCCTGCTCAGTACCTGACCCGCCGAGACGATCACGGACTTTGTGCCAGAGCCATCATCACGCGTCCGCCGACAGATGTCCCGGCCCAATGCCATGCCGCTCAGCAATGACGAGCGCTCGGCCTTGCGCCACAACGCGCTCCGCCTGCAGAGCTCCTTGGCCTCCGGCCACGACGTCGAGGCCGAAGCACTCCGTCGAAGGCGGCCCGGCGGCTCCCGGCCGCGACATTGCCACACCTCAGCGGGGTCCCGAGTACGGTCTTGCCGCGCAATTTCGACGCGCGAACGGGCACGCCACTGCGACGAGACGTGCCATGTGCGCAGGGCTGAGTAGGGTCCCGTCTCGAGTTGGCCGGGCTGGGCGGTCCGGCCGGAGGAGGCACGCGGTGACCCGTGGCAAGCAGACGGCCGCACCCGGAGAGGCTCGATCCGCCGCCGGCCCGGCACGGGAAGTGGTGCGGTTCGGGCTTGTGGTCGGCGCGCTGGGCGTGGTGTTCGGGGACATCGGCACCAGCCCGATCTACACGCTGCAGACCGTGTTCGACACGGCCGATCCGCATCCGGTGGCGGTGCGCACCGAGAACGTCTTCGGAGTGGTGTCGCTGGTGTTCTGGTCGGCGATAACCGTCGTGACGGTCACCTACGTCCTGCTGGCGATGCGCGCCGACAACGACGGCGAGGGCGGCATCATGGCGCTGATCACCTTGTTGCGGCGGTGGGGCGGGCAGCGCGGCGGCCGTGCGGTGGCCGTGCTGGCCTGCGTGGGGATCTTCGGCGCCGCGCTGTTCTTCGGCGACAGCATGATCACGCCGGCGATCTCGGTGCTGTCCGCAGTGGAAGGGCTCAAGGTCGTCTCGCCAGCGTTCGACGGCTGGATCGTGCCGATCACCGCGCTGATCATCCTGGTGCTGTTCCTGGTGCAGCGCCGGGGAACCGCAGCGGTCGGACGGGTCTTCGGGCCGGTGATGATCGCGTGGTTCCTCGTCATCGGCGCGTGCGGCGCAGTCGGGATCGCCGGGCATCCCGACATCCTGAAGGCGCTGTCGCCGACATACGCACTGTCCTTCCTGGGCGGGCATTTCGGGACCGGGTTCTTCGCGCTCGCCACGGTGGTCCTGGCCGTGACCGGAGCCGAGGCGCTATACGCCGACATGGGCCATTTCGGTCGCCGCTCGATCACCCGCAGCTGGATGTGGCTGGTCTTTCCCTCGTGCATGCTCAGCTATTTCGGCCAAGGTGCGCTCATTCTCGCCGACGCGCGCAACGTCGGCGGTCCGTTCTTCCTGCTCGTGCCGGAATGGGGCCGGGTGCCGATGATCCTGCTCGCGACGGCGGCGACGGTCATCGCGTCCCAGGCCGTGATCACCGGCGCGTACTCGGTCGCCGCGCAGGCCGCGCAGCTAGGCTACCTGCCGCGGCTGCGGATCGCCCACACGTCCGAGTCGGCGATCGGACAAGTCTACGTGCCGTGGGTGAACTGGCTGCTGATGGTGTCCGTGCTGACGCTCGTGTTCGCGTTCCGCAGCTCCGCCGCGCTGGCATTCGCCTACGGCATGGCAGTGACCGGCACGATCACCATCACCACCCTGCTGTTCTTCTGCGTCGCACGTGCCGCGTGGCGGACCCCGCGGTGGCTGATCGCCATCGGTGCGACCGTCCTGCTGGTCGTGGATCTGTTGTTCTTCGCCGCCAACCTCACCAAGCTGCTCCACGGCGCCTGGCTGCCGCTGCTGATCGGCCTGACCGCGTTCACGGTCATGACCACCTGGCAGCGCGGACGGCGGATCGTCACGGCCGAACGCACGCGACGCGAGGGCGGGCTGCGCGAATTCGTGAACGGACTTCAGGGAAACGGGGCACCAGCACTGGTTCCGGGCACGGCGGTGTTCCTCAACCGAGGCAAGCAAACCGCGCCGCTGGCACTGCGAGCGAACGCCGACCACAACCACGTCCGGCACGAGCACGTCGTCATCCTGTCGCTGGAGACCGAGCCGGTGCCGCGCGTCCCGCCGGGCCGGCGCCTGGAGGTGGAAGACCTCGGCTGCCACGACGGCATCATCCACGTCACCGCCCGCTTCGGATACATGGAGACCCCGGACGTGCCCGCGGCGCTCGCTGGGCTGGACCCTGCTGTCACCGAGGGCCGGCTCAACCTGGACGATGCCTCCTACTTCCTGTCCAAGATCGAACTCCGGCGCGGCGAAGCGCCCACGATGGCGGCCTGGCGCAAACGGCTGTTCGTCGCGACGTCGCACGTCACCGCCGACGCCGCCGAATACTTCGGCCTGCCCCGCGACCGCACCGTGATCATGGGGTCGCACATCGAGCTGTAGCCGGACCGGACGGCCCGCGCCCCGCCTGCCGTCCGAGGCAGACGGCCAGCTCGGTGCGCAATCGGCACTTCTCCGCCCGGCCAGCTCGATCCAGTGGCCGATGATTCCCGGAACCGGCGTGCCCGCCGATGCGATGTCGACGCGGCGGGCGGTTACCGTCCCGGGGTTCGATCCCCCGGCCCTGCGACGGATGTTCCTTCTCCGGGCTCTCGCCGATGCCCTGCGGCAATCCGGTGCCGGGGGTGTCGGGCCGGCTGGTGTCAGTGCGGCCGGGGCGGCGCGGGCCGGGGACCCCATCCTGGCTGCAGGGGTGGCAGGTCGACCAGTTCCGGGTCCGGCGGCAGGGGCGTTTCCCCGTCGTCGCCGTCCCAGTCGCGGCCGTACTGGTCGGGGACCGCGCCCCAGCCCCAGTACAGGAGCGGCGCGTCGGGTTCGATGCCGAGCCGCTCGAGCGGGTCGATCCGCTGCGGGGCGACGGTGCACAGGTGCGCCCAGCAGTCGCCCCGGGTCGAACACGTACACGAACTGCTCCCCGCCGCGCAGCCGGCCCAGGGACAGGGCGCGCCCGTCGAGCAGGTCGGCGTCCTCGCCGTCCTCCCAGTCGGGGCGGCCGACCCGGCGGCCGTCGGCGAACTCGAACTGGTGCAGATGCGATCGGTCCCAGCGGGCGAACGCGTCGTCGATCGCGGCGGCCAGCTGCGCGAACGTGTGCGAGCGGGCGGCGGCGAAGATCCGGCCCGGACACGGCCACAGCTCGCGGCCGCCGCCGACGAGATCCACGCGCACTGACAGTCAGGTACGACTCACTCGTCCATTGTCCCCCGGCCGAGAGCCCCACGCCCTGCGCCGCTCGCGCATGGCCAGGGACTGCGCGCGGACCCCCGGGCAGGACGCACGCGGGCGCCACAGCGGCGCGGGCGAACGATCGGGCGCCGGGCCGGCCGCGCTGATCTGCCCGCACCGGGCCGGCGCGGGCTACAGTTGCTTGCAGCGGCGTCCGCGCGAGGGATGCCCTGGCTGGGATGGGCGAGGGGCGTGGTCCGTGTGACGCACGACGGCCTGGTCGACGACCTCGACGGCGGCCCGGCCGCCCAGACCGTGGAGTTCATGCTGGACGGCGTGGCCTACGAGATCGACCTGTCCGACGCCCACGCCGACGCGTTGCGCGCCGCGCTGGCCCCGTTCGCGGCCGCCGCCCGACGCACGCGGCCCGGAATCCAGGGCGCCCCGCGCATACGACACCCCGGCACCCCGCTCCGCATGGCACCCGGCCCAGAATGACCGCCGACTGCCCAGCCGGAGCCGCGCGGGACCGGCCGGGGACCTGCCCTGCAGGTCCGCCCGAGGCCGAGGCGACGCCGATCTGCCACCCCGCCGCCGCAATCCGCGCGACGCACACCCAAGCTCCGACACGAAAGACATCCCCGTTCAGGTTGCGACCCCGCCGGATCGACGGCCTCTCTCCGGCGGACGTACCCGTGGTCGGCCCCGCCGGGCAGCGCCGGTCCTGGCTCGGCGAGCTCACGGGCCCGGCGTTGTGCTCGGCCCGGGATGTCCCGGGCTGGCTATTCCCTGGTGGCTGCGCGTGCGTGGCGAAGGTCGTCGACATGGAGGATTTCTTGCCCCCATTGGCCTTTCCACGCGGCGAGGACAAGGTCCCGGGCGGTGGCGTCGTCGAGCAGACGGCGTTTCTGCGGCGGCGTCGCGGCTTGGGCGACTACGCCCGCGGCGTTGACGTGGACCAACACCACCGACGACGCCAGCCAGGGCAGCCGCCCGATCGCGCTGGCCCGGCGCAACGCGGACGCATCGAACGCGGCAAATCTCGGCACCCGCACACCCTAGCCCACACCCCGACTCGGCCTGGCCTGGGGCCGCCCGCGTCGGAGTCGCCGAAGCGACAGCCGCCGACTCAGCAGGCCGTGTCCTGGTACCGGCTGGCCTCCGGCGGCAGCGTGATCGCCCGGCATGGCTCGGGGCGGCAGTGGATCATCGGCCCACCGCACGGCCGGGCGGTGGTGCTCGCCGGCCAGGCGGGCTGATCGCTGCGGCTGTTGTCGTGGGGGTACGACTCCGATGTCGACCCGCCGAACCTGCCACGGGACGCGTTCCTCGTCGGGCGGGCAGGCATAGCAGGAGTGCCGGACCGGCCGTCGTGCCGTCGACCAGATCGGAACCAGCGCTGCCGGACTGACCGGCCTGTGCGAGGTCCAGGGCAACGTCGTCCGGGACCTGGCCGGTCTGAACCGGATCGAGACCCTGCCCTTGGGATGACCGGGGAATGTTCCCCGCCCACTGCGACACACTTGCGCCAGCGGACCTCGAACTGTTCGACCGGATCGCCGTCGTCAGCGCCGCCGGTGGTCCAGTCGAGCAGGCCGAGGCCGCCTATCGCCTCGATGCGCGGCACCGGTGCCCAGTGACATTCGGTCGCCGACACGTGATCACTGGCTGGTCCTGGCATGTCCTTCGTCTCGATACCCGATGGCTGGTTTCGTGCCCATTCCTTTGATCCGCAGCAGGATCTGGCCATCAGGGGCGACAGCAGTGCAGTCGACGGTCACTGTCGCTTCGGTCGCGCTGGCGTGAAGAATCACGGCACCATCACGGCGGGATGCAAGAAGGCCGTCGTTGTGTGTTGCGCAGATCTCGATCCAATCGATTGACGTAGGCACCGAAATCGAGTTCTGCCGCTGGCGTGCTTGGATCAGAACCGCGGTCCGGGCCAGCGCATCCAGTGTTACGACTGGCACGAGGAACCTTCCGGACATGGGCTCGTCTCCGATCCTGAGTTCGACGGCGGCGCTGCCCGTGTACCGGTCAGAGAGGCAGTCGCGCAGTCGCGCAGGACGTCGAAAGGTCCGCTGAGGCGTACAACAGCATCGGAACGCACACACGGATCGTCTGTCGAGATGCCGGAGCGGTCGGTCTGCCAGTACTGCTGCGGAGGGGATGGGGGGGATGGTCGGCGGGCACGAGGTGGACCGTGAATCGGGCGTGCGGCCGGTCTCGGACGAGGACAGTGCCGTTGGCGTGAACGAAGTCCGAGGTGATCTGTACATCGACGCGGGTGTGTGCGCCGTCGGTCTCCAGCAGGCGCGCGGTGATGCGGCAGTGGGCACCGGTGCGGTCAGGGGTCGTCGGGAGGAATGCAGTGAACCTGGCGTCGGAGAACGCGCGCACGCGGGTGCCAGGCACCAGCGCGGTCGCTGCTTGCGCGGCCATCTCGAGTTCGACTGTGGCGGGAACGGTGGGCCGGCCTGAGACGAGATGATCGGCGAGGCAGGAATCGCGCAGGGGGTCGAAATGTGCTGCCAGACCGCATGGTCGGCAGCATTTTCCAGGCAAGTGTCCAGGAAGAACGCAGGGGAGACATCCGCGTCGACAATGGCGACGGGTTTCGACTGCGGTTTCGGGCTTCGGTCCAGGTAGTACTGAATTTCCTTCGTGCCACCGTAGTAAGCCACGGGAGCTTGGTCGCGCTGAGTGGCCAGTTCGTTGAGGAAATGGGCCGCCCCTTCTCTCGGGGACAGCCCTGTCTTCTCGGCTCTGCGCGCCGCCGCGGCCTGGACCAGGGTGGAGGTTGCCAGGATGCCGGTGTCCGTCCAAGCCGGCCAGGCGATGGCGAACTCCTGATGCGGGCTGCAGGCAGCCGCTGTATGGAGATATTCATTGCCTGCCACGTAGTCGGTCTCGCCTGGCAGGCCCATGGTGGCCGCCATGGAACCGAAACTGCACCAGGTTGCGACGTGCTCTCCGAACGCTTGGCGAAGGTTGTGGTAGCCGGCGACTTTGCTGTTCAGAACCGTGCGGAAGTCGGCGAGGGTTTTCCTGTCCAGGTTGGCCGGTCGGCTGATACCGGCGGCGAACAACATGAGGTCGATATGTCCGTGCTGATCGTGGATGCGCCGTGCGGCCGTATCCACATCGTTCTGGTCGGTGACGTCGCAGACGAGATAATGCACCCGATCCTCGCCGAGCCGGTCGCGCAACAGCCGCAAGGTCCGGTGCACCTCGTGGATACGGAGCCGCCGGTCGAACTCCGCATTGTGCTGGGCGAAACTGCCAACGTGTTCGGCCAGCCGTTGTCGCAGGAATTCCTTGCGGGTGGCGGCGAACTCCTCGAGCGAGATGTCGCCGTTGCTCGGCTGCTGGCCGATTTGGGTCGTGCCAAGGATCCACAGTGTGGGCCGAGATTGGCGGGCGAGCGCGAGCAGGCATTCGGCGGTGATCCCGCGTGCGCCGCAGGCAGCCACGACCACGGATTCATCGGTGACCTGGATACTGCCGTGATCGTTGCGCACCGGCGCATCCATGCCGTGGTGGACGGTCCGGACGCCGTCACGGTATTCAACGGCAGGGAAGTTGCGTTGCCGGGCCGACTCGAAACTCAGCTGGGCCAGTCCAGCGGCGAGGTCATGATCAGTGGTGGCAATCGCGAATACCTCGTTGTCGGGAAGTTCCCGGCTCAGTGCTCGGGTAGTTCCAGTGAACAGGCTCGCATGAGGGTGGATGGTGTTCCCCGCTACGCCGTCGAGCAAGAGGCAGCCGATCGATCCGTTGCCACGCAAGCCGGAATGCCACTTCTTGGCCGCGAGAAAGTATGTCTCGTGCAGCCGGGCGAGGCTGGCAGGTGGGCGCTGGGGCCAGGTGCCGGCTGCTCCGACTGCAGCGATCACACGAAGATGCCGGATCGTGTCAAGGCCGGAGCCGATGCTCTCCAGGCTGTGTTCGTTGATCGCGATCAGCGTGTGCACCGTCGGGTCAGGACATCCCGGCGTGGTGCAGATGACGATGCAGGAATGAGCGCGGGCGTAGTCGGCCAGCTTGGCGGCGACGGCGGGATCGTTGGTCAGTACGGCAGTGTGCGGTGGGATGGCAGGCTGCGCTGGGCGGGTTGGTGTGCCGCAATCGGCGCGCCGGGTCATGACCAGACGGCGCGCCACCGCACGACGAACAACCTCGACCGCAGTGACGGGGCGCGCTTCTGTTCCGGTCACGAGAACGCGCTCTGCTGGTTCTTCCAGAGCGCGCAGGATGGCCACGGCACCGTCCGCGGAAAGAAATGTCGTGTCTGTCCCGGTACCGTCGACCTGAACGGAGTGGGAAGCTCCGCGCTGCGGAACGGCGCGGACCACACCGAGAACAGGCAGCTCGAACCGGCTGGCGATCGAGGACCGGGTCAGGGCCAGCAGGAAGGCGCCCTCGGCGATGTTGACGGTCTGCGTGCCGGTCAGTTCGGCCGCCCACTCGGTTGCGTTGCCGGACACGCCCATCACCAGCGCGAAATCGAGATCTCCGCTGCGCAGGTATTGTTGTGCCAGGTCGACCGCGCAGAGGACCGAGTCACGGCCAGCACCGACCGCGACGCTGGGACCGTGCAGGTCGAAGCGGTTGGCGACACGGCCGGCAACCACGTTGGGCATCAAGCCAGGCAAGGCGTCCTCAGTGAGCGGCGGGATTGACTGATCTACCTGGTGGGCGAACTTTCGCAAGGCGGCCGCCGCCGTGTCCCGGCCTAGGGCGGCGAGATCGTCCGCAATGGCGGTGTACGTGTCGCGGTAGATCCGGTGCACCGCGGTCCCCAGCAGACGCGGGGGCTCGAAATAGCCAGAGAAGACGCCGGTGCGTTCTGTCAGCGGCTCCCACATCGCACCGTGTTCCTGGCGGAACCGTTCGACAACCTGCACGGCCATCAGCTGGGTGCGATCGGTGTCCCGCAGGGTGTTCCGGGAAAACCGGACCTCGGCGAACGGCGGCTCCGGATACACCGTCCCGAAGCTCAAGCCCTTCGGGAAGCCCTCACGCAACCACCGCTGGACGCGGGCGCGGTCGGGGTCACCGGGCAGAAGAGCGCTCCAGCCGACCAGGACCATGGGGTCGTCGACGAGCGGCCGTGCGGATCGGTCTCCCACGGTCGGCCGGTCGCGTACGACGAGGTGCGCATTGGTACCACCGAAGCCGAAACTGGAGATTCCCGCAGTACGGGGGCGATCCTTCCGCGCCGGCCACTGCCGGCCCTCGGTGTTGATGGCCACCGTGCCGGACTGGGCGTCACGCGGTAGTCGCTGGAAGCGTTGCTGCGCGGGGATTCGGTCATGCTGCATGGCCAGCAGAGCGTGCACGACGGAGACGGCTCCCGCAGCCCATCCGGTGTGTCCCAGCAGCGACTTGTTCGACGTAACCGCTACCGGGTGCCCGTCCATTTCCAGCCGGATGCTTGCCAACTCGGCGCTGTCACCCGCGACCGTTCCGGTCGCGTGGGCGACGATCCAGTCGACGTCTGCGGGGCGCAGATGGCTGATGGCGCGGGCGCGGGCCATGGCCCTGGTCTGCCCGGTCAGGTTGGGTGCGTAGATGGCCTTGCCCCGACCGTCGGATGCCGCGCCGAAACCGGCCAGAACGCCGAGAATCCGATCACCGTCCGCTCGGGCACGGTCCACGGTCTTGAGGGCCACCACACAGGCCGCGTCGGTGAACAGGGTGCCATTCGCGGCGGCATCGAACGACCGTACGTCCTCGGTTGGGGTGAGACCTTCAGTTGGCAGAACAGCACAGCGGCCAAGGACGTCATCTCCTCACCACCGCCGCACAGCGTGATGTCCTGCTGCCCGGCCAGCAGTTTGCGCACTCCGAGGTCGATGGCGTAGAGGGCGGAGGAACAAGCAGTGTCCAGGGAAATGACCTCTGTACCGGACGGCAGCACGCTGTCGACTGCTTCTTGGACAAGGAAATCGGGCAGCAGGTGGCGGGTCAGGGAACCGGCGTGCGGCAAGCTCCGACGCACCGCCTTCCAGACCTGGCCACGGTCAGCGGCCTGGGCCGCGGCGTGCGCGGCCAAACTCTCCTCCAGCCGCTGCCCGGTCTGCACCGAATTGCCTACGTAGCAGCCGCAGCGGTCCTGATCACGCCGCGTAACCGGCTCCAGAGCCTGACGCAAGGCGTGCGTGAGCCAGACGTGGGCGTATGCTGGCCCTGGCGAGCCTTCCTCCGGATCTTCGGATGCGGTCGGCGCTAGTCGTACCGGAAAGTCGTGGATGTAGCCGCCGAGCCGGGCGTAGGTGCGGTCGGGGGGTGCCCGGTTCCGCCGGCGACCAGAACCGAGCGAGGTCGAAGCGCTCGCCTGGTTCGCTGAAGACCGGCTCGGAGTCGCACAGCAGGTCCCACAGTTCGGCGGGATTGTTGGCTTTGGGCACGGCCAGCCCCATGCCGACCACGGCGACCACCGGTGTCTCTGCCCTGCTTGCGATGTCCTCGACGGCCGCTCGGCAGGATTCAGTCAGTTTCCGGCTGTCAGACATTCTGCGCCTCGCCGGGCCGCAGAATGAGTTCCGCGATCGCCGCCACCGTCGGGTAGTCGCCGGTACGAGTTCCCTCGGGAAGGGTGCCAAGGCGATACTTGTCCGCGGTCCACCTGAGTAGCTCGGTTCGCTTGAGCGAGTCGACACCGAGGTCGGCTTCCAGGTCGGCGTCCGAGGTGAAGACCTCTTCGGGATATCCCAGATGGTCGGCGTAGGCCGAGCACAGTTCGGCGATGAGCCGGTCCCGGTCCAGATCCGTCTCTGGCGAGCTGCTGATGTCCTTCTGCTTGGCCGGTGGCTGCACACTCGGGGCGGGATTCACAGTTCGCGCTGTGCCGCTCGCGGCAGACTCGCTCGTTCGTGCCGGCGCCGCGGTCCGGATCTTCTCCAGCTGCGAAGCGAACGGGGATTCGCCGAACATGGCCACTGTGCTGACATCGGCGACGGCCCGGCAGGCCAAGGCCGTGAGAATGTTCCCCGTACCGCATTCTACGAAGGTGTCAGCGCCGTGCGCGTTCAGGTGCCGCACGGCGTCGAGATAGCGCACAGGTCGAGTCAGATGACCTGGCAGTGCCGCGCGGGCGGTCTCGCTGTCGGGATAGAAGCCGTTTTCGACGCTGGAGAAGACTCTGGCCATGAGCGGCTGCGTCGCCACCGACGCAATCGACTCGGCGAAGGCACGGGCCGCTGGCTCGCACAGGCGATTGTGGAAGATGTAGGGAGACGGCAGGCGGCTCACTGGTGCACCTAGAGCCGCCGTCATCCTTGCAAACCGTTCCAGTTCGTCGTCTGGCCCCGAAACGACGCTTTGCCGTGGCGCGTTGACGGCTGCGATCTCCAGTCGGTGGAATCCGCCTCCGAGCAGCAGGTGCTCCACGCGGTCCGCCGGAAGGGGCACAGCCATGAGACACCCTCTGTCAACCTCAGGCCGCCGAGGGAGGCTGGAGGGCCCGCCGACGGTTGCGAATGTGAATTGTTTCGTCGTAACGGACGCCTTTGACCAGGCAATGCCACAAGATTTCCAGCCACCGGTTCGCCAACGCACGCAGGGCCGAGTGATGACTTTTCCCGGCGGCGATTTTCCCGTCGTAGAACTCGCGTGCCCAGATGCTGCGGGACAGGCTGCAAAACGCCCACTGATGCACAGCCGTGCCCAGGTAATGGTTGTGCGCCAAACGGCGGGCGACGACGAACTCGCTCCGGCCGGAACGCCGGGTGACCGGGGCCGTTCCCCCGTAGCATTGCAGCCCGTTCGGAGTGTCGAACTGGGTGATGTCGTCTCCGATTTCTCCGGCTATCCGGGCGGCGAGCCGGACCCCGAGACCGGGGAAACTCAGGTAAATGTCACCGCCCGGGATCGCTTTTCCCGGATCGGGCTCATTCGGCTGTTTCGGGCGGCCGTGACGGGCCGACCCGAGCAGCAATTCGGCCATGCGGCGCGCCCAGGCCCGTCGTTGCTCTCGGATGGCCAGCAATTGGGCCGCCGCCAATGTGATCGTGCCGGTTTTCGCGCGCACCAGGTAGTCCTTGACCGGCAGCCGATCGGCTGCCGGTGCGTCGGCGACGCGGGCCGCGAAGCGGTCCGGCCAGCCATGCCTGGCGGCGCGAGCGAACGCGGCGATGTCGCGCGGGTCGGCCGCGGCGAGCTGGTCGTGGCCAGGCCAGCGGCTCAACAGCTTCAGCACGACCGGCGACCCGAGGTCGTCGCCGGCGACGACCAGCACGGCAGGGAAGGTCGCCAGCAGGTCGGCACGCAGCCGGTTGAGCAGTCGGCGCTCGTCACGGGCGGCACGTTCGTCATCGCGGGCAATGGCACGCAGTTCCCCGGCCAGTTCGCCGTGGGGAACGAGTTTGCGCAATTCCAGGAATTGGTCCAACGCCAGCAGGCAGGCGATGCGCGCGTCTTCAGCGTCGTCCTTCTTCTTGGCCGGTCCACGACGGCGGGCCACCAAGTCCGGGTTGACCGGAAGAACGGTGAAACCGGCGTCGGCCAGTGTTTCCACCAACAGGCCGTGTCGGGTTTCGAGCACGATCCGCACGTCGGCCGGGTCGGATTCCAGTTCCAGGCAGCGGGCCACAAGCCAGCCTACTCCCGCTGCGGTGTGATCGATACGGAATTGCTCGATCACACCCTCGCCTGGGCGACCCAAAGCCACGTCGTGAAACGATTCCGCCCAGTCAATTCCTACTCCCAGCAAAAGCGTCTGCTCCCTTCGCATCCGGCACAACGACTGGGACCGGAGGCGGCGCGTCGTGCTGATAAAACCAGTCCTCATCGGGACTACACCCTCCTAGACGACAAGCCTCCGGCCGAAACCTCCGAGGACGCTGTCTCATGACAGTCCTCGCGGGACAAGCCCCGAAAGCGTTCCTCTGAGGTCCCAGCCATGAAAGAAGGTAGCGCTATCAGCCCTCCCGGGGGCGGCGGACTGGATCGCAGCGCCTCGCTACGCAAACACAGCACCCGCGCCCCGTTTTCGACGGTGAACGCTCCGGCAGCCGTCAGCGCCGCGATCTCGCCGAAACTGTGGCCAAGAAACACGTCGAACGACACGCCGTGGACCGTGGACAATATCGCGTGTCCGGTTGTTCCGGCTGCGAAAATCGCCAGCATCAGGCGTTCAGGGGCGTCCTGAGCCAGCACGTCGACGCCAGGAGCATCAGGATCGAGCAACAGGGTGGACACCGGGTCTATTCCATATGCCGCGCCGACGGCGTCCGTGATTTCCAGCATCTCCTGAACAACAGGCTCGTCCGCGAATTCGGCGAGACGCCCCGGCGCATAGGAACCCTGACAAGGCCGAAGCCGACCGGAAAGGCGACAACGAGCGGGTCTGCGGCGAGCTGTGCCGGCGGAGTACGGCGGCCGAGAAGGGAACCGGCCACTGAGGAACCGATGCGCTACTGTCTTTGCTGGCCTCTCCCGGGGCACCGTCGAGGCCCTCGACTCCACGTTCGCGGCCGTGGTGAAGGACATGGGCATCGCACCGCGTGCCCCGCAGAAGAAGGTCCGGCAGCGCTCGCCCGGCTGACCAGGCCTGCGGCCCGCACGCTCATCACCGCTCTGCGCAGCTGAACAAGGCCCGCGCCGGTCCGCGCAGCGCCGTCATCCCGCTGCGGCGCACGAGAATCCGCAGGCCTGCAGCACGCGGCGCGCAAGCGGAAGCCCAGAGCGGGGAGAATGATCGTCTTCGATCCGCCAGCGGGGGCGAACGGCCAGCGGTCAAAGTGAGGGGCGGCGGGGCGGGGGAACACTGTCCGCAGCAGGCCGAGCGGATTCGACAGCCGGGTGTGTCAGGGGTCGATCGCGGTCGAGTGCGTCGCCGAGTATGCGGTGGGCGTGGACGAGTTCCGAGCAGGCTTCGTCGTACCGCCGGTGATCCGCCAGCCTGCCGGCCCGGCCGATCGCCGCCACGGCCTGCGGCGCGGCTGCACTGAGCGGCTCTGCGAGGCAGGCGATGGTGTCATGGAGGTCCGCGAGCATGACGGCGACCTGGACCGCGTCCGGGACGACGGTCATCGTGGCGGCCAACACTCGTACCTGGGTGCGCAGGTGCACCAGAACGGCCGCCACGTCGACTGCAACCGATCGCTGCTCGCTCATCCTGACACCTTGCCCCGGAAACAACGCGGCGCGGTGACGTCCAGGGAGCAAAACCGCACCACACGCGCTGGGGAAGGGACTGTGAGGGTAACCCGTCGTTCCGCGCGCCCCGAACATACGACCGGCCGGCTCCGATGCATCGCAGCGTGACCGGCCGCGACGCCCCGTCGCGAACCCCGCCGAAACGAGCGAACTGGAAGCCGTCAAACTCGGTTCTGCAGTCGTCGACAGTGCCGGGCGTTGATAGCCCGGGTGCGGCGAGGGGAGGGCTGCCCACCGGGACGCTGTCGAGCCTATGGTGCGGGGAACGCAGGCGCCCGGCCAACATTCAACGGGTCGGCGTCGCGTCTGCGCTGTGGCTTCGATTCAGCGGGGGCCGGTGGGGCGGCGCGGCGATCGCACTGCCCGATCGGGCACGTTCGCAGCGACTGCGACTGCGCCGCTGGCATCGTCCCCGAGCCGGAGGCTACCGTCGTTGGCACGGCGCTGTCGGCGTTCGGCCGCTTCCCCGGCAACGCACAGCACTTGCAGTACTGGCTCGCAAGAGGCGCTGGAATGGCTCGCCGTCCGGCCGAGCGGTGCCTCCCGACCGAAGGGCCGATCGACGATGACCGCTGAACCGACGATCGAGGAGGCCGCGTGCGCGGCGGCCGGGCCGGTGCGCGCCCTGCGCGTCGCCGCCGGCGATTGCGGGGACAGCCTCGCCGCCTCTGAAACATGGTCGGCACCGGACGCGATCCGCCGCGCCATGACCGCAACCGCCTCCATGATCGGAGACCTGTCGGTCGTCCTGTTCAACGCGCGCGCAGCCGCCAAGCGGACCGGACAGTCCGATCTCGCGGCCAGGCTCGCCGAGGCCGAGGCTCCGCTCCTCGCGGCGTGGACGCGTCTGCAGACGCCGGTAGACGCCCCTGCCCACGACGGCGGCAGAGCCGCGCCGCGGCGCGGCTGATCAGTGCCAGCACGAGGGAGAGGGTGGCGTCGGCCAGCCGAGAGCAGATGGCCGGAGCTGCTGGGACAGCCGGGCTCAATGGCGGCTGGCGGGAACATTGTTGCCGCTGCTCGGCGCGGTTTCCGCCGTATCCGCAGCACGCGGCGAAGGAAGGACGGGGACGTGCCGGGAGTGCTTGCTGGCTTCGGTGTTGGTCATGATCCGGTCGATGGCGGCGAGGCCGATCGCCGAGAGCACGAGCAGGGAGTGCAGGATCGCTTGCCACATCACGGTTTGCCAGTCGATCCGGCCGGTGTCGGTGACCCGGGCGGGCTGGACGAAGGTGCGCAGCAGGTGCACCGAGGAGATGCCGATGACTGCGGTGACCAGCTTGGTCTTGAGCACGTCGGCGTTGACGTGCGACAGCCATTCGGGCTCGTGGGGGGTGCCCGCACAGCCGGATGCGGGACACGAACGTCCCGTAGCCGCCGACGATCACCATGATCAGCAGGTCGGAGATCATCACGATGTCCACCAGCTGCAGAACCGCGAGCATGACGTCGCCCTCGGTGAACGGCATGCCGGCCGTGTCGCCGGAGCGCTCGGTGCCGTCGGCGATGCCGGTGAAGGCCTGCACCAGCAGGTGCCAGGTCTCGACCAGGAACCGCCACACGTACACCAGCTGCGCGACGATCAGCCCGAGGTAGAGCGGGACGAACCGCGCCGCCGCCGCGGATCGAGAGCGGGCAGCACGCGCCCGGGCGTCAGGTTGGCGTGCGGTTGTTGCGGTCTTCCGGCGGTTCGGTCTGCATCGCCGAGCGGACCGCGTCGGCGAACCGTGCCGCGACCGGGCCCGGCGAGGTCAGCCGGATCCGGTGGCCGGCCACGGTCAGCGACAGCGGGCGGTCGGTGCCGGGCGGGTTCGGCGGCGAGACGTCGGCGACGTCGCCGTAGCCGGCGGTGAGGACCCAGCCGGAGTCGGGCGTCGCGTAGTAGTGCCCGACCCCGATCAGGCGCCGGTCGGTCGCGGCGAGCACGACCGCCAGCGCTTCGAGGTGCACGATCCCCCAGCACGCCGCCCGGACCCGCTCGCCGGGGCCGACCAGGCCGTCGAGTGCCTTGACGGCGCGGTGGCGGCGCGGCGCGTCGGCGCACCAACCCTGGACCGGCAGTTCCCGGACGACCTCGATCACCCGGGCATTGTCGCGCAGGCGGCGGGCAATCGGGGCCGCCGCTCCCGGGCGATCGGCA
Organism: Amycolatopsis sp. NPDC059235; assembly: GCF_042754125.1. Taxonomy (NCBI): domain Bacteria; kingdom Bacillati; phylum Actinomycetota; class Actinomycetes; order Pseudonocardiales; family Pseudonocardiaceae; genus Amycolatopsis; species Amycolatopsis sp. NPDC059235. The sequence continues at coordinate 41,897 of NZ_JBHZAG010000044.1, read as the reverse complement.
AAACCGCCCCGCTCGGGTGACATGCCTTGCCGCGGCTCGGTCCGGTGGCGACGATTTCGCGCATCCCGCACAGCGAAAGGCGTGACACATGCCGACAAACATGCGCCGTTCCTGGTTTTATCTTGACATCGCGACCGGCGACGCGGAGGACGCGGGCACCGACGGTCCCGTGCACGTCCGGCTCTCCGACGACCGCGGCGCCGAGACCGTCGAGCAGGTGCTGGGCCGGGCGCAGCACGACCGCTTGCGCCGTGCGACCACCGACCGCCGCTTCGTCGCCGTCCCGGCCGGCTTCGCCCGGCCCGTGCGCCTCGCCGTCCGGCTCGCGGGCGACGGCCGGTGGCTGCTCGCCGAGGCCCTGGTGACCGGCGCCGACGGGAGCACCCGCTTCACCACCGGCCGCCGCGACACCTGGATCGAGGGCGGAACCGGCGAGACGGTCTTCCCGCTGCACGAAGTCTCCGCCGCGCACCTCGACCAGCGCCGGGAACCGCGCCACCGCACCCGCGACCGCCCCGAGGCCGGGCAACCGCATCCGCCGACCGCCGGCGGGCGCGCCGGGCGCCGGGCGTAGCGTTTCCCGCACGACAGACCTCGCCGCGCGCCGCCCGGCCCGCACGGCCCGAACGCAAAAGCGCGCGCCGCACAAGGCACCGCGCCCGGCGGACCTGCAACCGGTTCCCGACGACGGACCAGCTTCCGGCAGGCTGCGGTCTCTCGCACGCGGAGCGTGCGAACGTACCGGAGGGGTTCCGCCCCCCCGTTACCTTTTTCGTGGTTTCTGATCGAGGAGCCGTGGTCGCCAGGCCCGGCATGGCTTATGCCCCCAGTCGCTTCCATGATCCGGGGGGGGTGGTGTCACCGGGCCCGGTGGCGTCGAGGGACCGCTGATAGGGACACGCCGCCTGCGGGCAGGTCTCGTCGTAACGTGGGTGCCGGCGCTCGATGCCTGATCGGTGACCACGTCGCGGCGAACGAAACGGCATGGTGATGAGCAGAAGTTTCGGCGTGTTCCTCGGCCTGGACGTCGGCAAGGACGCCCACCACGCGGTCGGGCTCGACCCCGAAGGCAAGCGGCTGCACGACGCACCGCTGCCCAACACCGAACCCAAGCTGCGGGCCCTGTTCGACAAGCTCGCCGCGCACGGACCGCTGCTGGTCGTGGTCGACCAGCCGGCCACGATCGGGGCGCTGCCGGTCGCGGTCGCCCGCGCCTGCGGACACGAGGTCGCCTACCTGCCCGGCCTGGCCATGCGCCGCATCGCCGACCTCTGCCCCGGCCGCGCGAAAACCGACGCGCGGGACGCGTTCGTCATCGCCGACGCCGCCCGCTCCCTGCCGCACACGCTGCGCCAGGTCGACGTCGGCGACGACGCCCTCGCCGAACTCGACGTGCTGGCCGGGGTTCGACGACGACCTCGCCGCCGAGGCCACCAGGATCGGCAACCGGATCCGCGGCCTGCTCACCGGCATCCACCCCGCCCTCGAACGCGCCATCGGACCGCGCATCTCCCACCCGGCGGTCCTGGAAATCCTCTCCCGCTGCGGAGGACCGGCCGGCATCGCCAAGGCCGGACGCCGCAAGCTCGCCGCGATCGCGAAAGCCCACGCGCCCCGCATGGGCGAGCGGCTGGTCGAGGCGATCACGACCGCGCTGGCCGAGCAGACCGTCACCGTCCCGGGCACCGCGGCCGCCGACACCGTCCTGCCCAGACTGGCCGACAGCCTGAAAACCGTTTTGCAGCAACGCAAACAAGTCGCCGAACAAGTCGAGGGGATACTCGATGCCCACCCTCTCGCCGGGGTCCTGACCTCGATGCCCGGCATCGGAGTCAGGACCGCAGCCCGCATCCTCCTCGAAATCGGCGACGCCTCCCACTTCGCCAGCTCCGCGCACCTCGCCGCCTACGCCGGCATCGCCCCCGTCACCCGCAGCTCCGGCACCAGCATCAAAGGCGAACACCCGGCACGAAGCGGCAACCGGAAGCTGAAACGCGCGTTCTTCCTCGCCGCGTTCGCGGCCTTGGCAGATCCGACCAGCAGGGCCTACTACGACCGCAAACGCGCCGAGGGCAAGAAACACAACGCCGCCCTCATCTGCCTCGCCCGACGCCGCTGCGACGTCCTCTACGCCATGCTCCGCAACCACACCCACTACCGACACCCCGAAACCGCCCCCGCAGCGGCTTGACAACCACATAGGGACACCCCGCCCAGGCAACGGCGATCTCGCCTCCGTTGACGTAGCCGGCGCCGACGAAGTTCATCGGGTCCTGATTGGACAGAGTCCCCGCACGCGTGCCCACCAGCGCGCCGTCGAGGTACATGGCCTGCGTGTTGCCCTGCCCGACCAGCGTGACCGAATGCCACGCCGAATCGTTCACCTTGCCCGCCGACACGATCGGCGCGACGCTGCCGGTCCAGAACTGCCCGTACAGCTTGCCGTCCGTGCCGATGTAGAGCACCGGCATCGCGCCCGAACTCGGATTCGCCGCCCCGATCGCGCTGTGCCCGGTCGACATCAGCACGCCCGCCGGGCCGTTGAGCGTGGTCTGGAACGACATCTGCACCGACAGGTACGTCGCCTGCGCCACCAGATTGTTCGGCAGCTGCAGCGAACCCGCGCCGTTGAACCAGCTCGATGCGCTCGGCGAACCGGCGTGCGGCGTCGAATCGCTTGGCGACACTGTGGTGAACGTGCCGTTGTCGACGCCCAGGTTCGCGCTGACCTCGTCGACCGCGGTCGTCCCGGTCGAGGCCTGGTTCAGCCGCCAGTACGCATACGGCTGCGCGTCGAGCACCGTCGAGCGGTAGTGCGATCCCGGCGCGCTGCCGCCGGTGTAGCTGTAGGCGGTGCAGGCCGTGGTCGAGGTCGGCGGGCACACGGTGGTCAGGGTGTTGCCGCTGTAGCCGTAGGTCCACGTCAGCGGCTGCCCGCCCGCCGTCGCCGGGTCGGTGGCGACCGTCGCGACGTGCCCGCCGGACCAGGTGAAGTGCAGCGCCCGGTTGCCGCCGGTGTTGGCGACGGTCGCGAGGTTGCCGTTCGCGTCGTACGACAGCGTCTGGCTGCGGCCGGACGAGTCGGTGATCGACGTCAGCTTCCACGTGTTCCCGGACTGCTGCGCGAAGTTGTACACCGAACCGCCGCGCGCGGTCAGCGTGTAACCCCCGCCCGTGAGTCCGCCGAAGGTCGCGTACGTCCCCTGCGGGGGCGTGTAGGTCGTGCCGTCCGGGTTCAGTCCGAACCGGACAGTGTGCCCGTCGGGATAGGTGACCACCACGCTGCCGGAACCGTCGGCGTCCGGAACGGCCGCCATGTCGTACACCGTCGACCACCCCGAACCGAACAGACCGCCGGTACGCGGATCGATCGAGTTGTACGAACGGGAAATCCCCAAAGCCGGACCCGCCGTCGCCACACTCGCGTCCGTCGCAGAGGTGGTGTAGTCGCCGATGCCCGGGTCGAAATTCCGCTTGCTGGTGTTGACACCCGCGTGCGCGGTGATCAGCGGTTTCGGCACCGCGGTGGAGAAGTACGCGGGCACCGACCAGTTCGACGGGCCGACCGTGTCGCTGGCCGACACGGTCCAGTAATAGGACTGGTTCCAGGCCAGTTTCCCAGCAGGCACCCGGTAGTTCCCGACCGGCAACGCCCCGGAATCCGCTGCCAGCACCGGTTTCCCGCCGCCGGCCGGGATCGAGCAGACCTGGAAGTCGTACGTGACGCCCTTGTTCGGGTAGTTGTCCGGGTCGTGCCCGGTGGCGAACAACTGCGGTTGCAGGGACGACAAGGCCGTGTTCGACGGCGGGCTGGCGCTGTCGATCTGCGGCGGCGTGTTCGCCGAGTTGATCACCTCGCAGGGTGAATCGACGCCGTAATTGAGGTTGAAGGAACTGTTGCCGTTGAACATGTCCCAGCACAGGAAGTACTGGCCGGGCGTGACCGGCCCGATGTTGCCGGTCATCGTGATCGTCTGGTTCGGAGCAACGGATCCCGGCAGGTTCGTCCACGCGTCAGGCGGGTTCGTGATCCGGAGGTTGTTCCAGCTCATGTCGTAGAGCTGGTACCAAAGATGGTTGTTCGCCGGGGTCCACGTGCTGTTGCCCAGGTTCGTCACAGTGGCCTGCTGCGAGCCGCTGGTGGTTCCCGTCGGCTGCAGGTAATTCGACGGCGCGTAATACGAAGCGCCGTAAGGGCTGTAGGTGATCGACAAGTACGGCGGGTACGGGGAATTGAGGCTGTCGAACTTCTTCCACCCGTACGTGTCGCCCGAGTCCGCGGTGAGCGCGAGACCGTTGTTGGCCCCGCCGTGCGTCCACGACTCGATCAGATGGGTTCCCGCCGCGGTCGGGTTGTCGCCCAGGTCGATCGACTCCCAGGCCGGTTCGCATCCGGGGGTGTGCCCGGCGGCGAAGCTGCGGTTGCCGATCGGGCCGCCGATCGACACCCACGGGTAGGTCTTCTGCCCGCCGACGCTCCGTCCCGAGGTGATCGGCGAGACCCAAATCGGGCGCTCGTCGTACGAGTACGACCAGATCTCGTCCAGTTCCAGTGTGGCGGCTTCGATGTAGTCGTTGGACAGACCGCTGACGTCGAACTTCAGATAGGAATTGGCCACGTGCGCTCCGCCGTCGTAGGTGCCGACGTCCAGCATGTCGTCGCCGCTGTAATCGTTGTTGTACAGCGACATCACATACGTCGACCCCGCGGTGTTCAGGTCCGCGACCGACGGGTCGACCTTCACCGGAAACACCCGCGCCTTGTCGTGCAGCCACGCCGAGTCCAGCGTCACCTGCAGCGCTGGCCCGCCGGCGACGGTCGTCAGGGCATAGGCGACACCGGTCGACAACACACCTTCGTTCGCGCGGGTCGATGGCCGAGTCGCGCATGAACCCGTGTGCGATCGTGTCGACGACCTGCCCCGTCGAATCGGTGAACACGACGCTTCCGTCGGCGCCCAGCGACGGCGTGACACCCGACAATTTCAGCGGAAAGACCCACGTGGCCGGCGCGTCAGCGCTGGACAGGACGAGCGTTTCCTTGACTCCGCCCGACGCTGTCGCCACGTACGACGCGTCGGCATGCGCCGCGACGCCCGGGTACGTGATCGTGGAATCCGACACCTGGCCGGTCGCGTGCGCCGCGCCCCGCAGCCCGAACGCGATGCTCTTGCCCGGCCCGACCGGCACCAGAGCGGGGTCGTCCGCCGACGGCGCGAACGTCGTCGACGTCGAGTCCGCCTTCTCGCCCCACCGGCCGCCGTTGCCCTGCGCCAGCTTCGTGTCGATGCCCGCCCAGTCCCCCGCGCCCGTCCGGTAATGCACCGGGCGCGCGTAGACCTTCGCCGTCCGCATCCCGTCCGGCCCTCGAACACCGACCGCGTCGCCGTCCGCTCCGCGCGATCTCCTTGCCAGCGCCCGCCGACGCCGCAGTGCGGTGCCTCGGCTGAGCCGGTTGCGCACTCGCCGGCCGGCTCGGGTTCGCGACATGCGGATCCGCTGTCGCCGCACGGGGACCCGCTTCTGCAGCGGCACCGGCAGGCGCGACCGGGCTCGCCCCCTTCTTCGTGGAGCTAAGCGCCGAATCCGCACTGTGCGAGGCGTCAGCCGCGGAACCCATGCGCTGCTGCGGGGTCTCAGGCGACGGAGCCCGTGTCGACGCCGACAACGTCGGACCGCCGAGAAACACCAGCAACGCCACAGCCACGAAGAGAGACAGAACGCGGCGGCTCAGCACCCGCCACAACCGACGGCTTTGTCGCCCACGCACGGCCCAGCGTCCCGAAACAGCCATCGCCGCAACCCTCTCCGCCCCCAGAGCACCTCCCTACGGTCCTGGTCGGCGATCCAGGGCTCGGGCAGATACAACTCCCGGTCGATCAACGCATGCCCACGAGGCGATACATAGGCCAGGAACGTGCCGATCTGGCAGTTCTCGATCCGCCCGGCGGTGCCAGAGCACTGCCGCTGCACCCCAGCGGATCTGATGCCTTTCTTCAGGAAACAGGTGTCGTCCACGATCAGCACGCCATCAGGCCCGCCGAGGTACTCGACGATGTAATCCCGCACGTCGTCGCGGACTCCGTCGACATCCCAGCCCGCCCAGCGCAGCAGCCGCTGCATCCCATCCGGCGACACCTCACCGGCCTGCTCGGCCAGCGTCCACCCGTTCTTTCGATCCAGGCCCGCGAGCCCGGACACCTACTCCCGCGCCCGGGCTCGCGGCTCCGACCGCGCGAACCGGCCCGCGATCCGCTCATGCACCAGATCCAGCTGCTCCATCACCACATCGACCACCACCGGGATGATCTACCGCAACACCACTAACTGCTGTTGCAGTACTAGTGTCCTGCGCCTGAAGTCCGCTATCTAATTGCAGGATGCGGTGATGGCGGGTCGTGGACCGGTCCAAGGTCGAGCTGATCCTCAGCGATGACGAGCGTGCGACGTTGCAGCGGTGGGCGAAGTCGGCGCAAGCGCTGGCGTTGCGGTGCCGGATTGTGCTGGCGTGCGCGGAGGGCTTGTCCAATGTGGAGGTGGCGGAGCGGCTCGGGATCAATCAGATGACGGTGGGCAAGTGGCGGTCCCGGTTCGTTGCGCAGCGATTGGACGGACGGTCGACGAGGACGGCCGGGCCGGCCGCCGTCGATCACGCTCGAGAAGGTCGAGGACGTGATCGTGACGATCCTGGAGCAGACGGCCCCACAACGCCACGCACTGGTCACGCACGTCGATGACCGAACGGTCCCGGCTGTCGAAATCGACGATCGGGCGGATCTGGTGGGACTTCGGGCTCAAGCCCCACCAGACCGCGCCTTCAAGCTGTCCGCCGACCCGTTGTTCGCGGACAAGGTCGTCGACGTCGTCGGGCTCTATCACTGCCCGCCGGAACGGGCGGTGGTGCTGTGCGCCGACGAAAAAGCCAGGTTCAAGCACTGGACCGCTCCCAGCCGGTCCTGCCGATGATGCCGGGGCCCGAGCGCCGCAGCGACGACTACGTCCGCCACGGCATCACCAGCCTGTTCGCCGCGTTCAACATCGCCGACGGCACCGTGATCGGCGAACTGCACCGCAAGCATCGAGCCGCCGAGTTCAAGAAGTTCCTGACCACGATCGACAAAACCGTCCCCGCCGAACTCGACATCCACCTGATCTGCGACAACAACGGCACCCACAAGACCCCGGCGATCAAGGCATGGCTCGCCAAGCACCCTCGGTTCACATGCACTTCACGCCCACCGGATCGAGCTGTATCAACCAGGTCGAGCGCTGGTTCGCCTTCCTCACTGATCAGCTGATCCGGCGCGGCGTCCACAAAAGCGTTGCGGCACTGGAGAAAGACATCCGCGAGTGGATCAAGGACTGGAACCAGAACCCGAAACCTTTCGTGTGGACCAAGACCGCCGAAGAAATCATCGACTCACTCGCACGACGTTACCAACGAATTTCAGGCGCACGATACTAGTAGAGTGTCGCTGCTTAGATTTGTCCGTCGTGGCTGGGATGCTGTTGCGCAGCAGGTCATTACCCCTGTCGGACAAGGACGGTTGTCGTGCCCTCGCAGAAAAAGCGGCCTGTCAGGTTGACCGCGCGGGATCGTGACGAGCTGCTCCGGGTGACCACGACGGGTGTTCATCCGGCGTCGATGATCATGCGGGCACGGGTGCTGCTCGCGCTGGACACCTCGGTGGGTGAGGTCGGCACGAAGGAGGCGATCGCGGCCCGGGTCGGGGTCTCGGGTGAGACGCTGCGGCTGGTCGCCAAGCGGTTCGCCGAGACCGGTGGCGACATTTGGGCCACGATCGAGCGCAGGCAGCGCGAGCATCCGCCGGTGCCCTCGCCAGTGACCGGCGAGGTCGAGGCGCGGCTGATCGCCCTGGCGTGCTCACAGCCCCCGGCGGGGCATGCCCGGTGGTCGCTGCGACTGCTGGAGAAACACGTCGCGCTCATCGAGGACATCCCCCGACCTGGATCACTCCGCCATCGGCCGGGTTCTAAAAAAAACGGAACTTCGTCCTTATCTGAAGAAATGCTGGACCATCCCGCCGAAGGCGAACGCGGCCTTCGCCGCGGCGATGGAAGGCGTCCTCGCGATCTACGCCCGGCCGTACGACGCCACCCGCCCCGTGGTCTGCATGGACGAGAAGCCCTTTCAGCTGCTCGGCCACGTCCGTGACCCACTCCCTGTCAAGCCTGGTCAGGACATCCGCGAAGACAGCGAATAGATTCGGTGCGGCACCTGCTCGATTTTCGTCTGGGTCGAGCCCCTGCGCGGCTGGCGCCGCGCGCACGCCCTCTCCCAGCGAACCAGGATCGACTGGGCCGGGCAGGTCAAACAACTGCTGACCGAGGACTATCCCGACGCCGAGACCGTAGTACTGGTGATGGACAACCTCAATACCCACGGCATCGCCTCGCTCTATGAGGCATTCGAACCCGCAGAAGCCTTCGCGCTGGCTCAGCGCCTGGAGATCCACCACACGCCCAAACACGGGTCCTGGCTCAACATCGCCGAAATCGAGTTGTCCGCGCTATCACGGCAATGCCTCGACCGCCGCATCGGCGACCTCGACACCCTCAATACCGAACTCGCCGCCTGGCAACACGCCACCAACGCCAATCAACGCCAAGTCCGCTGGCAGTTCACCACCGACGACGCACGCATCAAACTCCACCACCTATACCCCAAGTCCTAGCCGCGACAATCTACTAGTCACATCGTGCCACTAGGCCGCAGAACGGCACTACAACTTGTATTGTGGGCAGATTCGCGTGTCTCCAGCGCCGCCTCGACTTCGGCTGGCTCGATCCCGTGCGTCGCTGATCTTGACTTGGTCGTCGACCCGGCCTGGCTCCGTGGCATGAAATCCACCAACATGCCTCGACGAAACCCGGGCAGCCCAGAGCGTGCACGGAACCCGGGGCGCATCAAGTAGCATGAGGCTTCCTTTCCAGGCAATCGAAGCACAGAGCACCACCATGCCCGAGCAGTGAGGGGTAAGCGTTTGGCTGTGTACGAGCGCGCGGATAGCGGACATCTTCGAGGCGGCAGCCGGATGATCACGGCGACCGGCCCATAGCGCATGGGCGGTTTGCTCGCCTTGGCTGCCTGCGTATTGGCCGGAGGCGGCGATTTCTTGGGCGCGCTGTTGTCCCGGCGTGTCCGGTCGGTCGCAGTGGCCGGTGCGGCGTTCGCTGTCGGTTTATTTCTTCTCACTGCGGTGGGAGTCCCACTGTCTGGCGGGTTTGCCGGATCGAGCAAGTGGCTGCCATGGTCCGTGGCGGGTGGTGTTTCCGCGGTGGCGGGCATGGCTTGCTACTTTGCGGCGCTGAGCGCCGGGAGCATGGGCGTGGTGGCACCGATCTCTGCCCTGGGAGCGATTGTCCCCGTCCTTGTCGGCGTGGGGTCGGGCGAGCGGCTAAGCCCTCTCACCCTGCTGGGGATCGTCATCAGCCTGGCCGGTGCCGCCGGGGCCAGCAGGCCCGAACTCCACCGCGGCACAAGTCTCCGGCCCGTGTTCCTGGCGGCCGCGACCGCCGTCATATTCGGGCTGACCCAGACATTCATCGCCCGCGGCGCGGCGACGAACGCCGTGCTGACACTCTGGGGCATGCGGCTGACCGGCGTCGTCCTCGTCACGATCGCCGCGGTCTTCAAGCGCAGCGCCGGCGGCTTGCGGGTCCGCGACATTTTTCCGATCGTTTCAGTCGGCCTTGCCGACTCCGGTGCCGCTCTCCTTTTCGCTTTCGCCAGCCAACATGGCCACCTCGCCGTGACCGCCGTACTTGCCTCGTTGTACCCAGTTGTCACCGTGCTGCTTGCTCGAAGCATACTGAAGGAGCGGCTGACGCTAACGCAGACAGCCGGTATCGTGGGTGCCTTTCTGGGCATCGTGCTGACCGTCCTCGGCTGAAGCGTTGGTCCGGGCTGGCACTGTCGCCGAACGCTTCCGCTGAACAGCTGTCCGGCAAGTGCGAGTCTCGTCAAGCTCCTGGTGCCCGATAGCCACCGCAGGTCACTCCGTCCGGCCAACCGGAGGAACTTCGGCTGGCCGGACGGAGTGACCTGCTTGACAGATCCACCTCGCAGCGGTAAACTTCTCGGCCGATCGGCATCGACTGGCCCGAGTTCCTACTCGCTCACATCGACGCCTGACTTCGGACACGATGAGCCGCCACGTTCGGCGACCCGGCATATGAGGCGAAATTTCACCGCTGTTGTTGACCTGGAGGTTTCCGGGATGCAATGGAACCTGCCGATGGATACATTCGACCCATTTCGGCTTTGGCTGCACCGGCCATTGCTCGACCTGGGCGAGGCTCCGCCCGCACTGACGTTCCCGGTCCATGCCGTTGAGCTCGACTATCGCTCGATGGTGGAGCCGTCGCCGGTACCGCGTATTCAGATCTCGATGAATCATTCGTTCCGCAGCGCTCTTGCCACCGCTGTCGGCCGACCGGAGTTTGATGTTCGGTTTACTGGTCAGCTTCCGATGGAGCTCCGCTCGGAGCGCTGGTCGATTCTCTGTGATCTCGTAAACTCGTGGGACGGCCTGTCGCCTGAGCGACGCGTGCGGGTCTGTTGGACACTGACCAAGCTGGGTCTTTTCGATGAGATTGTGAATCTGGTTCCCGACATCTCGATCCCGATGATCGCGCGCAGTGACGAGTTGGCCGCACTCGCCTACCTGCGAACCTGGTCAAGATTCAAGAACTGGATCGACGGCGAAGAGGACAGTTTTTCACCTGGCGAGTTCGCCCCGGTGGCCTTGAACGCGCCTCCTGGCATGGCTCGTATCGACGCCACATATGAGATGGCCCGGCAGAATGCGAAGTACATCGGCGACGCCGATGAATGCGAGCGGTGGCAGCGCCTGCACATGGAGGCTATCGACTCCGCGACCGCCCTGGACGAACATACTCGAACCCTGATGCTCAGCCGGTACTACCGGGTGAACGCGTTCATTCCGCAATACCGCGGCGATTCCGCGGCCGTCGACGCGGATATGACACGAGCCGAAGACTTGGCCCGGTCGGCGGGGAGAGACGATCCGGATCAGGCGGTGGCCGCGGACGAGATGCTGTACGCGGTGCTGGAGAGCCGAATCAAAGAGGCCCTCTGGAACCGGGATACGGGCGCGGCGCTCGATCGCGCGGACGAATTCGTGGCGCTCTCACCGCTTACCGCGCGCGGCTACATGCATCGCGCGAACATATTTTACCGCACACAAGACTGGCCCCGATGCCGCCGTGACTGTTTGGAGGCAGTTCGCCTCGCCCCGCCACATGCGGACGACTCGTTGTACCTGCTCGGGCTGTGCTATGAGAAGGAAGAGGCTCCCGACGAAGCGATCAACGCCTACTTCGGTGCCCTGCGCGCCGACCCGCTCGCGATATCAGCGGTGGAAAGGTTGGCCGAGCTCGCACGGGCTCACCAACGGGTGGGGTTGCGCGACTGGGTGACGGAATACGCCGACCATCTTCAATCCTACGCGCCGGTAGAGCCGTTGTTCGAGCCGTATCAGGACTTGCCGGCTCCGCTTGCGAGGACGTAAAGAAAGGAGGTCCCGTCATGCCGATGCGTACATTGAGCAGGAAGCGTCCCAATAGGACGTACCACTGAATGAGTTCCGGGTGGGCGGCAGAGCTTCGGCGTTGCCGCCCACTCTGCACGCGCTAGCGTCGCTCGGCACCGGGGAGGAGCGGCATCCCGATGCTGGCCCCTCATCCATCGGCAGCTCGCCGAGCCGGTGCGCGCTACGCCGCCGCTTGTTCACGGAATGCCCTGACGAGGACGTGAGTGCGTGATGAGTTGTGGGTGCTGGCAGCGGAGATCGCCAGCGGCAAGCCGCTCTCCGGCACTGAACGCGTCCGGCCGCAGCGAATTCCCGACCGATCCCGCGACCTGGACAGATCGTCGGCGCGCGGCCGCCTTCGCGTTGTTGCCGCGCCAAGGTCGCGGAGCGGACCGCAATTCCCGGGCACCGCAAGCCGAAACCAGCGGCACTGGGGAAATCCGGTGATCCGCCGTGCGCGCCGTGACCGCCGTCGCCGCAGGACAGGCCCTCCCGCACAGCAACGGCCCGTCAGAGGGCGACGCGAACCGGTTGACGCCGATCAACCACACCAAGTCTGGCCACACGAGCTTCCACCTGCGGCGGCACCGCGTACTCCACCGGACCCGGCCCCGAAACCCGCCACAAGATCACCGGAAGCATGCTGGAACCCCGAACTGGGCGAGTGAGGTTCACCCCGAACAGTGGAGAGGGGCTTACACAGGTTCAGGCAGCCGCGCGGAGTGAACTCTCGTAGTCGTCGGGGCTGAGCATCCCGATCGCAGAGCGCCTCCGGGGCAGTGTTGTAGAACGTGACCCAATTGTCAATCGCAGCAACAATTTCGGTCTTGATGGCGCTAAGCGAAAGTGGCTCTGGCGCGGGTTTCGTGGTCCGGTGACTGGTAGTGAGCGTAGTAGTTGATCATGTCGACAGTGCTCTGTTGATCTTGAGAAGTTGCTGCCGCATCTGGATGGGCTGGTCGTTGAGCGGGTGGAGACCGGCGCTGAGAGCGTGGTGATCTTCGCGCGGTCGGGCAGGACGGGCCGATCGTGTCGGGTGTGCGCCTCGTGGTCGGAGCGTGTGCACAGCCGCTACCTGCGACGCGTGTCCGATGAGCCGGTCGGCGGACGACCGGTGACGATCGTGTTGACGGTGCGGCGGTTCTACTGCCGCAACTCCGACTGCGGGGCGACGACGTTCGTGGAACAAGCCGAGGGCCTATCCGCACGGTATCGCCGCCGGTCGGTCCCATTGCTAGCGACGTTGGCGCAGGTCGGTCTGGCCCTGGCCGGACGAGCTGGGGCGCGGCTTGCCGCGCAGCTGGGTATCAACGTCAACCGGACGACTCTGCTGCGGCTGGTTCGTGCACTGCCGGAGCCAGAACTCACGGAGGCGCCAACGGCACTCGGCGTCGATGATTTCGCCCTCCGTAAGGGAAACGTGTACGGCACCATCCTGGTCGACATCGGCACCGGCAAGGCGATCGATCTTCTGGACGGCCGTGAAGCCGAACCGCTGGCTCAGTGGTTGCGCGACCATCCCGGGGCCGAGGCGATCTGCCGCGACCGTGCCGGTGCCTACGCCGAGGGCGCGAAGGTCGGCGCGCCGGACGCTATCCAGGTGGCTGACCGGTTTCACCTGTGGCGCAACCTCGGCGACTACGTGGAGAAAACCGTTGCACGCCACCGTGCCTGCCTCAAACCCGAAGCCCCCGAAAGCGAGGCTCCCGACCGTCCAGCAGCAGAGCGGCCGCCTGAGCCCGCCGAACCGCGGCTGGTGAGTCGTACCCGCGAACGCTATGCCACGGTGCAGGACTTGCGGCGTCAGGGCGAGTCCTTGTCGGCGATCTGCCGGATCTTGTCGCTGGATCGTAAGACAGTCCAGCGGTTCGCCCGCGCCACCACGGTCGATGAGCTGCTGGGCAAGGCGATCGGCCGCAGCAACCTGCTCGAGCCGTTCAAACCGTATCTGCACCAGCGCTGGGCCGAAAGCATCACCGACGCCGCCCAACTCGCCAAGGAAATCACCGCTCAGGGATACACTGGCAGCGAGCAGACCGTCCGCCGCTACCTGCGCCCCTTCCGCGAGATGCTCGCCCCACCGCTGGCGCCACCGACCGTTCCCAAGGTTCGCCAGGTCACCGGCTGGCTGCTGCGCCGGCCCGACGATCTCGACGACGGCGAGAAGCGTCAACTCACCGACATCCGATCTCGCAGCCCTCACTTGGACCGCCTCGCCGAGCACGTCAAGGCCTTCGCGACCATGATGGTCCAACGACAAGGCGAACACCTCGACACGTGGCTGTCCACAGTGGAAGCCGACGACCAGCCCGACCTGCACTCGTTCACCGTCGGCATCCGCCGCGACCATGACGCCGTCACCGCCGGGCTCACCCTGCCCTACAGCTCCGGCAAGGTCGAAGGCAACGTCAACCGGCTGAAGGCCATCAAGCGGCAGATGTACGGCCGAGCCAAGCTCGACCTCCTCCGCAAACGAGTCATCCTGGCCTGACCACAGCGAACCTGACACCCAGTCACCGGACCACGAAACCCGCGCCAGAGCCCCGAATAGGGCCAGTCCTGCTCTCTGAAATTCCCCAGTTGGGGTGTCCTGTCGGCGCGCCGTTTGCGCTGGTCAGTTGCCTCCGGGTGACGGTTTCGGTGTTGATCACCGTGACCGTTGCCGGAGGCGTGGATGCTCACCTTGGAGGAAGACGTGGAGGCGCAGGCCCTACGTGCTCAAGGCTGGTCGGTCTCGGCGATCGCGCGGCATCTCGGGCGTGACCGCAAGACCATCCGCCGCTACCTGGCCGGCGACGTGGTGCCGGGCAAGCGCCGGTCGGCTGTGGCTGACCCGTTCGAGCCGTTCGTCGGCTACTGCCGCACCCGGCTGGCCGACGACCCGCATCTGTGGGCGGCGACGCTCTTGGACGAAGTCGCCGAGCTCGGCTACGACAGCGGCTACTCGACGTCCACCCGCGCGCTGCGCCGCTATCAGCTGCGCCCGCATTGCGAGCCTTGTCAGGTTTCTCGCGGTCGTGACGTCGCGATCATCGCCCACCCGCCGGGCGAGGAAACCCAGTGGGATTGGCTGGAGCTGCCGGACCCGCCGGCGAGTTGGGGCGCCGGGAAGCAGGCGCATCTGTTGGTCGGGGCGCTGGCGCACTCGAGCAAGTGGCGCGGCGTCCTGGCCGATGCCGAGGACTTCCCGCATTTGGTCGAGGCCCTCGATGCGGTGGTCCGACGGCTGGGCGGGGTGACCCAGGTCTGGCGTTTCGACCGGATGGCGACCGTCTGCTACCCCGACTCCGGCCGGATCACCCCGGCGTTCGCGCAGGTCGCGAAGCATTATGGGGTCCGGTCGGTGACGTGTCCGCCGCGGCGCGGGAACCGCAAGGGCGTGGTCGAGAAGGCCAACCACTCGGCCGCGCAGCGCTGGTGGCGCACCCTCGGCGACGACGTCACGATCGCCGAAGCCCAGGCCGGACTCGACCGGGTCGCGGCCAAGCTCGACACCCGCCGCCGTGTTCTCGACGGCGAACGGACCACCGTCGCCGACCTGGCCGCGGCCGAGAGGCTGCACGCGCCGCCGCTGGTCGCGTTCCCGGCCGAGTTCGACCTGCCCCGGATCGTCACGCCGCAGGCGCTGGTGTCCTTCCGCGGCAACACCTACTCCGTCCCGCCCGGGCTCGGCGGCGCACACGTTCAGGTCCGCCACCGGCTCGGCGCGGACATGTTGCGGATCGTCACCGACCGCGGCGCAACCGTCGCGGTTCACCGCCGGGCCCCGGACGGCGCCGGGCGGGTCGTCCGCGACGACGGGCATGTAGATCGCGCTCGAACACGCCGCGATGGGCGCGTTCAGCACCGATCGGCCCTGCACCCACAAGACGCGCCGGCCGCCGTCGGCGGCCGCGTTGGCCGAAGCAGCACGACTGCGCGGCCTGCCCGCGACGGGGCCCGCGACCCACGTCGTGATCGACCTGGCCACCCACGCCGCCACCGCGGCGAAGCTGGGCAGTGCACCCACCTATGAGTCCGAGGAGGACTGATCACTTGTCCGGAAACCGTTCAGGGCCACAGATGAGCGAGGCCCGCCGCTATCAGCAACTCCGCTCACACTTCTCCTACCTCAAGCTGGACAACGCCGCCGAGGCCCTGCCCCGGGTCCTCGATCAGGCTCGCGCGGAGAACCTGTCGATGACCGCCGCGTTGGAGCGGCTGCTGGAGATCGAGGTCAACGCCACCGAAGAACGCCGGCTGGCCGGCCGGTTGCGGTTCGCCTGTCTGCCCGATCCCTGGACCTTGGCGGACTTCGACTTCGCCGCCCAGCCCGGCGTTGACGAGAAACTCATCCGCGACCTGGCCACGCTGCGGTTCCTCGACGACGCCTCCATCGTGTTGTTCGTCGGGCCGCCCGGGGTCGGCAAGACGATGCTCGCCACCGCGCTCGCCCGCGGCACGGCCGAAGCCGGCAACCGGGTCTACTTCACCACCGCGGCCGACCTCGCCGCTCGCTGCCACAAGGCCGCGGTCGAGGGCCGCTGGCAGACCTGCATGCGGTTCTTCGCCGGGCCGAAGCTCTTGGTGATCGACGAGCTGGGCTATCTTCCGTTGCCCGGCGACGGAGCCTCAGCCTTGTTCCAGGTGATCAACCAGCGTTATCTCAAGTCATCCACGATCTTGACGACGAACGTCGGGATTGCTGACTGGGCAACGGCTTTCGGGGACGCGACCGTCGCGGCGGCAATGTTGGATCGGTCGCTGCACCGCGCGACTGTCGTCGGCATCGACGGCCCATCTTATCGACTCCGGTCTCATCAGTCCACATCGGACAAGCTGCGCAAGGCGGTGAACGCGCATGTCTCCTGACCCACGCGACCCGAACTACAACGCGACCCGCAAGACCTGCCCGATCTGCTGGGAACCGTTCGTCGCCACCGGCCGGCAGGCCAAGACCCGGCTCTACTGCTCGCCCCAGTGCAAACGCACCGCGGCCGCCCGGCGGGAGGTCGACCGCACCACGCCCACCTCCGCTGCCGCCAGGTCCTTCGGGACGCCGCCTCCGGCGGCGACCCTGCCGGGCGCCTCCGGCGCCGCTGCCGCACATCGCGGCCCAGCGAGACTGCCCGCACTGCGGCGGACCGGTCACCATCGTCGCGCTGCTCACCACGCCCGAAGCCGCCCGGCCGCAGATGCCCATCGCGGCACCCGACGGAGTGATCCCGCTCCGCCGTTGACACCGGTTACGATGCACTCCTCACTCAGCTGGCCCATTTCAGCGAGCGTGTCTGGCCCCATCTCGGAGAGCGCCATCAACGCGCGGACGTCGTCGTACCCCGTCACCACCCAGTTGCACTGGCTGGCGTGGCCGAGCTCGACGCAGGTCGTTCGGCGATTCTGCGAAGCGCTCGTATCCAGGCGGAGAGGAGAACGGGCAACTGCGCCGCATCGGGAAATGAGCTTGCTCCGGCCGGGGCCTGGCGAGATCGCTCATCGAAGCCTCTGGTCAGTGGCAACATCCGGTTTCAGCAGCAGTGTTACTGAGGAACGAGATCGAATGCGAAAATTACATTCCATTCATGTACTCGCGTGGAAGACCTCGGTCCGCTCAGGTTCGCAACACGAGGCGATCCTGGCTCTGTGCCCCGCGTCGCAGGCGGTCCACCGCGGCTTCGGCATCGGCCAGCTCGAACATCTCGCACACTGAATGGGTCAGGTCCAGCTCGCCGTCGGCGACCATGCGGACCAACTGTTCGACGTGGACCATCTCGGATCCGTAGTGCCCGAGTACGGACTGTCGGAGGGAGACCAGCCGGGCACCAGACGGGATGATCACCGGGCCGTTCCACATCCCGGCCAGCACCAGCCGACCGGACCAGCCGAGCAGCCCAAGCGCCTGCTCGTGGGCCGCCGGTACGCCTGCGAAGTCGAACGCGACATTCAGGCCCCGCCCCTGTGCGCTTTCGACGACGCGTTGGTCCAGAGCGGGGTCGTCGGGCGCGAACACAGCGTCCGCGCCAAGCGACAGCGCTCGTTCACGCGCCGACGCCCTCGGGTCTACCGCGATCAGCAAACCGACATCCGACCTGCGCAAGAGCTGTATCGCATGCGCTCCCAGACCACCGACACCCCAGACTCCGATCTGTTCAGCAGGCTGGACGCGCGCGGTATCAGTGATCGCGGCCCACGGAGTGGCGAGGGCATCGGGAATAATCGCAGCTTGGTCGAACGGCAGCTCGTCAGGGATGCGGACGAGGGTGTCCCGCCGGGCGATGGCGAACTCGGCCCACCCGCCGTCGAAGTCCATTCCGCGGGTGACGACGGCACCGTCGCTGCGGAGCTGACCGGGCAGGAGAATCACGCGCATCCCCGGTCGCCAGCCGCGTACGCCCGGCCCGACCGCATCGATCGTGCCCGCGACCTCGTGACCCGGCGTCACCACGTCGCCCTGGAGGTGAGGCGGTGCCAGCGATCCGCCGATGAGATGGACATCGGTGCGGCAGACTCCCGCCGCGGCCACCCGGATCCGTACCTCACTTGGCCCGGGTTCCGGAACCGGCAGTGTCTCCACCTTTAGCTGGCGCTTTCCCACGGTCAGCCGGACGGCCAGCATCCGCGCTGTCACGGGGCGCACCTCCGGGCGGCGCGGCTGTCGCCGCGTTCACCGGAGGAGAGTTCCAACTGCTGCGACAGCCAGGCCAGCGCGTGCTCGCGAACCTTCTCGTGGTTGTCAATCAGGAGCGTGTGTTTCTGGCCTGCGAACACCACCGTGCGAGTTTGCGGCAGCAACCGTCTGATCGCCGGGGCACCTTCGCGCAACGGGGACTCTCCCCCGTACAAGCACAGCACCTGGCAGTCGACGGCGGCCAGCCGGGCCGGGTCAGGCGGCGGTTCAGTCAGCAGGTCGTGGCGGATGGACGTCTCAGCGAGCAGGGCGCGCACCTGTGGCGTGTTCAGCAGTTTCCGCGTGCCGTCCTCCGTCTGCTGGCCGTCATCTGGGGCGAAGAAGACTTCCTCCACCAGCTTCGCTACTCTGGCGAAGTAGCCTGCGGCCGGAGCTTCCGATTCGATGGCAAGGATGCCTGCCGTCCGTTCCGGGTGCCGGGCCGCGTAGCCGAAGGCCAATGCGCCACCCAGTGAATTGCCGATGAGGAATATACGCTCGTCGACCTCCCAGTGGAGCAGCAGCGCGTCGAGGTCATCCAGCAGGTCAGTGAACCGGTAGCCGCGCGCCGGGCGCTCGCTGCGGCCATGACCGCGGAGATCGTAGAGCAGTACGCGCATCCCGGCAGCGGCGAGAGGGTAAGCCAACGTGAGATGCCAGCTCGCCATGCTGTCGGGCCCGAACCCGTGGATTAGCACGACCGACCCCTTGTGCTGTGGCCAGCCCCCCGAGGGCGGGATTTCGCCAACATGGATCGTCAGCCCATTGATCCGCACCTCGTTCATGCCGTGTCTGCCGCCTTTGTGCGCGAGGTGCGGCCGACGCCGGGCTTCTCGAGCGAGTCGGCGATATAGGTGACAAGCTGACCGACTTGCAGCTCTGCCGCGATGGCCGCTTCGTCGCCCGCGACGAACAGGGCGAAGTTGACCGAGTCGCCGTACGCGGCCTGCAATCGACCCGCGAGAGCGACGATATCGATGCTCTCCATGCCCAGATCGCCACGGAAAGCGCTCTCCGATCCGATGTCAAGCTCGTTGTCGAAGTCAGCCATGACGGCTCGCACCATGTCCGAGACTTCGGCGAGTACGGCGTCCAACCGAGATGCGGGCATCAGCCTGCCTCCTAGGGGTGAAGGGATGTCGGGCATAAGGAACCTGTCAAGCGATCGGCCCCCAGGTCCAGGCGACTACGTAGCGTCGTTCGGGCAGTCCGGGCGGATTGACCACTCCGCGCAGTCCCACCCGGTAGCCTCGTTGCCCCGCGGTAACGTGCAGGCCCACCGCGTCGTACCCAGTGACGACAAACCGGCGCGGGTCGCCGTCCAGACCGGTGCGCTCGGCCTTGCCGACGGCTTCCTTGGCTGCCCAGAATCGGGCGAACCACAAGTCGCGCTCGCCGTCGGCGAGCCTTTCGAGCAGCGCCAGTTCCTCAGCAGTCAGTGCCTGGCGGACGGTGGTCTCGTCGAGGGAGGCCACGTCGACGACGTCGATGCCGACCCCCGGCGCATTCCGGTCGGCGTCGATTTCCCACTGCTGGGCCAAGGCCACCCCGATCTCGGCGCAGTGCGCGATCGAGAGGTCGCAGTCGACGAGCTTGGAGCCGGGAGGCCGCCTGAACCACGGTCTGCCGGTGGCGTCGTTCTCGATACCCACCTCGACGGGGTAGACCTCGGACGAACTCTCCTCCCACTGGCGGTAGCGTACGGCGTCCTTGGCTGCGATACGCCCGAGCACCCACTGCCGCCTCCGAGCTGGCGTCATTCGCTGGTACTCCTCGCCGGCCCGCCGGCCCAGGAGACTCAAGGCCGACATGTCACGGGCGACCGGGTCGGACGACCAGTCGAACGCCGTCGTCCAGCCCTCCGGCTGCACGGACGCCAGCAGATGTCGCCCGGGGAACCGCTCGGCGAGGCGGTTGTCGGGACCGCTGTCGAACCGTCGCTCGACGGTGCCGTCGACTTGTACCCAAACCTGGCCACCGTTGAGCAATTGCAGGTCGGCCACCACGTTGCTGTCGTCGAACCGCGTGATGCAGACAAGCCCGGTCACCACTGTGCCGGTCTCGGGAGGGGGACCGAAGAACCGGACGCGGCCCATCGAGACGGGCAGGGCGACCGGACGGTCCGGGTGCATAGTGTTCAGCCAGGCGGCGAGAAACTGCGCGAGGCTGTCGAGGAGAGCGCCCGGTGCCTCGGGCACGGTGATCAGACCGCGTACGAACGTGTCACCGACGGCCTGGATCTCGGTGATCCCTTGGAAGCGGGGTCCATGGAACAACAGCCGATCCCGATAGAGCTGCTCTGCGGTGATCGCGGGCGGCTCGTCGCCGCCTGAATCGATCGCCCACGGAGCAGGGCGGTCCGCCGGAAAAGCAGACGACATCACGACGACGGCGTTGGCGTACTGGCCGAATGCCACCGCCCACCGGCCAGGTCCGGCCGGCGTGACCGTCACCTCGACCTCGGTCGAGGGTGCGGCCAGCAGCCAGCGGTGGAATTTCGCCTGCTGCACCTCGACGGGCCACCGGCCGGGCGAGATCCGACGGACCGCCTCGATCATGTGGTGCACCACCGTCGTTGCCGCCATGACCGGCCAACGGTCCTCCGGGAACGGCCAGTCGTCCGGTTGCGGGAAGAAGCAGTGGTCGAGCAGATACGGCATGGTCTCGAGCGACACCTCGAGCGTCGTGCGCACCACGCCGGTGCCGGGCACCGTCGCAGGGGCCATGGGCGGCGTGGAACGGGTAGCCTGCCCAGTACGGGACGGTGTCCGGGCCTCGGCCTTCATGACGGTCACCACGTCTTGAGCCGTCTGCTGGAGCAGGCCTATCAGTTCCGCAGCAGCACTCGAAGTGCCCGCCATGTCGCGCAACACCGTCAGCGCGGTGTCGCTTGCCCGCGGAGCGACGGGGGCCTCGGCGGGGCCGGCTGGCGTCACCGGTAGAGCCGAAGCAACTGCGCGGGCCAGTGCTGGCCTGCGGTCGCCCGGCAGGACCGTGGGTTCCTTGGCTGCTGCGGCGATGGACGGGCCGCCTGTCACGACGGCTCCCCGCAGCAGTCCGGGAGCGTCTTCGCCGAGCTTGGCCAGGGGCGTATTCAGGTTCACCGGCAGCACCGGTCCACGGCACGGTCCGGGCAGGACCAGCTTCCCTGCGCCGTCCCTGCACACGGAGGCCGACTCCATGAGCACGCTCGGATCGGGGCTGCCTCCGTCGACCCACACGGCGGTGGCCACCCGCAGCAACTGGCCCAGGCCACTGCGGTTCGGGGTATTGACCGCCATGGCCAAATGCTCCAAGCCCTGCAGGTTGTCCTGGACAAGCGCGGGCAACTGGCCGACGCCGACCTGCAGGAAGGCACGTACACCAGACGCGTACATGGCCTTGATCATCGGCCCGAACCGGATCGGTTCCACCATGTGCCGGACGAACAGCGCGCTGACTTCGTCGGGGTCGGCGGGGAACGGCGCGGCGAGGGTGGCCGACCAGGCCGGGACCGTGGGCGTCCGAATCTGCCAGTGCCCCAGGGCCGCACCGATCGACTGGAGCCCATCGGCGAACTTCGGGGTGTGGAAAGCCGCGGAGAACGGCAGCAGCTGGCAGATGACACGGCGCGAGCGCAGTTCCGTGACCAGTGCCTGGATCTGAGGCTCAGGACCGTTGACGATGCACTGGTTCGGGGCGTTGTCATGCGTGACCACCACATCCGGCCAGGCGTCTAGCAGGGGTTGTACCGCGGCCGCCCCCGCGCTGACCGCCGCGAAGAGATGGTCGCCGACCTCGACCGACTCGGCGTTGAACTCGGCCTTGAACAGCTGAAGGAACTCATCGACATCCGCTCGGCCCGTCTGGCCGCTGACGATCGCCGCGGTCCATTCGCCAATACTGTGGCCGGCCACGGCATCGGGCACGATGCCGATGCGTCGAAGCGCTTCGCTGAGCATCCTGCCCAGATCGGCCACGCCGGCTCCGTGCTGCCCGAGGTCGGCAGCCGACCACGAGCTGTCGGGAAGTCCGAGTCGGGCGGCGATGTCCGCTGTACGGGGCGAGAAGTCCGCCTCCACGCCCGGGAATACGAAGGCAAGTTTGCCGCCGCCCGCACCGAGCAGGGGACGCGGCGTGAACCAGATGTCACGGGGACCGCGCCATGCCTCACCGCGTTCGACCAACCGGCGGGCCATCGAGAGGCGCTTGTCCGCAGGATCCATGATGCCGATCCGGCACGGTCCGTCGCCCGCCTCGTCCGTCGGCGAGGCACTGCGTTGCCCGCGGGCCCGCACCGCGTCGCCATCCTCGGAGAGCAACTCCGCCAGGGCCGCCGGATCGGCCGCGGACAGCCACAGCATCTGATCTGTTTCGGCCCCGGACGCGGTCACCGTCGAGGAAGGTGCGGCCGCGATTGCCGCGCGCCGGGAAGACTGCCCGGAGTGCTCCTCGATGATCACATGGGCGTTGATCCCTCCGAAGCCGAAGGCGTTCACCGCCGCGCGTCTGGGTCCGGAAGACTCCCAGTCACGGGCGGCGGTGACTGGCGCGAAACGAGTCCGCTCCATCTCCTCCCTGGGGCGGTCGCAGTGCAAGGTAGGCAACTGCATGCCGTGGTACACAGCCAGGGCTGCCTTGATCAGCCCAGCGATCCCGGCTGCGGGCATCGTGTGGCCGATCATCGACTTGACCGAGCCGATGACCGGCCGGGGGCCGCGCCTGTGCGGACCGAAGACCTCGGCGACAGAGGCCAGTTCAGCGGTGTCCCCGGTCGGTGTGCCGGTGCCGTGGGCCTCCAACAGTCCGATGGCGTCCGGTGCTCTCGGGTCGAGGCCGGCCGACTGCCACGCCCGGCGCAAGGCGATCGCCTGGCCGGCCGAGATCGGGTTGAACATGCTCGCCGACCGGCCGTCGCTCGACGTGCCGGTTCCCCGGACGACGGCGTAGATCCGGTTTCCGTCGCGAACCGCGTCGTCTCGGCGCTTAAGAACGACTACGCCGGTTCCCTCGCCCATGAGCAGACCGTCCGCCGCCGCGTCGAACGGGCGGATCTGTCCCTGCTTGGACACGGCTCCGAGCTGGCTGAACGCGGCCCAGAAGGTGATGTCGTGGGTGTGGTGGGTGCCGCCGGCGAGGACGGCGTCCAACCTGCCGTCTGCGAGCAGGCCGACGGCCTGCTCGACTGCGATCAGCGAGGAGGCGCAGGCCGCATCGATCGTGTAAGCGGGGCCGCGGAGATTCAGTCGGTTGGCAATCCGCGAGGCGGCGAGGTTCGGGGTCACGCCCAGCACGCTGTCGGCGTGCAGCGGGCTCAGTTCCTCGTCGAATCGCCGCCTGACCTGCTCAAGCCGGTCTTCGCCGAGTTCGGGGAACAGCTCGCGCAATGTCTTGACCACCTGGTTCGGCACCCGGACGCGCTGGCCGAACCGGGCCTGCGCCGAGCTCAACGTGCCGCTCCGGCCGAGGATGACACCGATGCGGTCGGCGTCCGGCATACGATCCGCGCCGCCCGCGTCCTGGATCGCTTCCGCCGCGACGTCCAGAGAGATCAGCTGGTCGGGCTCCATGTCGGGGACCGAGCGGGGCATGACTCCGTACCGCAGCGGCTCGAAGGTGGCGATGTCGTCGACGAAGCCGCCGCGGCGGCAACGGACCCAGTCCAACCGGCTGGCGGACTGCCCCGGATCGAAAAACTCCTTGCCCCAGCGTGCTTCTGGCACGTCGGTGATGGCGTCCACCCCGCCGACGAGGTTCTGCCAGTACACGTCCAGGTTGGGCGCTCCCGGCATGAGCGCGGCCATGCCGACGATGGCTATCGGTTCCACCCTGGCTCCTACGCGCGGTAAACGACAGAAGTCGCGGTCGGGTCGGCCCAGGCCAGCTCACGCAGCAGGCTTCGTGCGCCCTCTACGGGATCGATCAGGTCGATGCCGCGGCGTGCGTACTCGCCGACCAGTTCGGCGGTCACCATCCCGTCGTGGCTGCCGGACGGCGCCCACGGGCCCCAGTGCACGGTGAGGCATCGCCGCTCGCGGCCCGCGGCCCATCGCGCACCCATCGTTTCGAGAGTGTCGTTGGCCGCGGCGTAGTCCGTCTGGCCCCGGCTGCCGTAGACCGCCGCGATGCTGCCGAACAGCACGACGAACGACGGCGTGGCCCCGCATGAGTCGAGTCCTTCGAGCACGGCCGCGGCACCGTTGACCTTTGTGCCATACACCCGCGCGAAGGATTCGAGGGTCTTTTCCGCGAACAGCTTGTCCTCGATGATTCCCGCCCCGTAGACCACCCCGTCCACCCGGCCGTAGTCGTTGTGGATCTGCTTGAGCAGACGTTGCATCGCCTCGACGTCCTGGACGTCGACGGTGTGGTACCGGACCCGCGTACCAAGTTCGCCGATCTCCGAGACCGTGGCAGCGACTTCACGGCCGGCCAAGATGCCCCGCGCCCGCCTCTCGATCTCTGCAGGAGAGCGCATGCCATGTCGGGTGAGAACGGCACGCAGTGCAGTCATGTCGCCCGCCGCGGCGAGATCGGCCTCCTCGGAGAGTGTCGGCAAAGGCGTTCTGCCCACCAGTTCGACACGGCAACGAGCGGCTCCGGCGAGCGTGAGAGCGAAGCGTGCGGTAATTCCCCGC
Source organism: Amycolatopsis sp. NPDC059235 (assembly GCF_042754125.1). Lineage (NCBI taxonomy): Bacteria > Bacillati > Actinomycetota > Actinomycetes > Pseudonocardiales > Pseudonocardiaceae > Amycolatopsis > Amycolatopsis sp. NPDC059235. Next base: position 17,058 of record NZ_JBHZAG010000044.1, on the reverse strand, counting down.
GCACCGCCAAACAGGACGACGACGGACTCCTCGTCGAGGCCAAGTGCCCGGACCTCCGCAATGCCGTCGCCGCTGGACCCGGCGCCGCCGACGGCCAGCCGTCCCAGGTCCGCCGGGGCGGTCTGTTCCCCCTGACGCATGCCGCTGCGGTAGCGGACCACCGCCTCGGTCGCATTCGCCGTCAGTTCGTCGATGATCCGATTGGCGACCTCTCCTGCGGGCACCTCGGGCTCAACCTCGACGTAACGCACCGCGGTAGCGGGATATTCGAGCGCGAGGGTACGGAACAATCCCGGCAACCCGTCCGCCGCGCGACTGTCGGCCCTGCCCACGGCGGCAAGCCATCGCGGTGCCCGCGCGAGGAAAGACTGCAGGAGCGGAACACGATCCGGCAGCGGCCCCTCCGAGCCAGCCCCGAGCGGATCGAGCAGCACCAGGCCGTCCAGATCCGCCGAGTCGTCCGGTCGGCGCACAACGGTGGCACCGTGCTCTCCCAGGCGTGCAGCGAGCGCATCCAAGGCCTCGGCGGCACCGGTCACAAGGAACCGGGCACCCGCCAGCTCGCGAGGTGATCCGGCGGGCAAGGCGGCGGTGACCGGCTGGACCGTCATCCGCCGGGCCGGGCGGCCGACTACGCGGCCGCCGGCGATCGGCTCGGGAACGCGAGCGACGGCCGGGCTCGGCACTGCGTTTCCCGTCGGCGGCTCCCCCTCAGAAGCCACGGTCTCGGGAGCGGCAGGCCGCGCAGCGAACTGCTGCTCCAACGCGGCCGCCATCAGCCGCACCGTCCGGGACCGGACCAGTTCCTCCATTGTCGACTCGTCACTGGTCGACAGCCCCAACCTGGTGGCCACCTCACCGACCACTTCGGCCCTCTTGATCGAGTCGATGCTGAGGTCCGCCTCCAGATCCAGATCCGGCTCGATCAGTTCTTCCGGATACCCAGTGCGTTCGCCGATCACTGCCAGCATCACGCCTGAGATATCCGGTTGGCCAGCTGCCGGAGCGCGCTCCTGCCCGCTCTGCCGCGCAGGCGCCCCCACCTGCTCCGGCACCGGGTCAACCGGCTCCGCCGCGTACGAGGCGGAGCCGACCTCCTGCATCGGCCCGGCGTAGTTCACCGCGGACCCGGTGGCAGGGAGGCTCGTTACGGGTGCAGGAAGCTCCCTCAGGTCGCTCTGGGTGGGCTCCCGGACCAGCCGTCCGCCCGGTTCGCCGCCGGTGAGCAAGGCGAGCATGATGTCCCGCTGCGCGGCGATCATGTCCCGGCCGGCGTGGATGAACTGGCTGACCAAGTCGGCGCGGGCGTCCCGGCCGCCCGCGCCCGGGACGCCGTCGTCACCTGATGCCATCGGATTCTCCTTGATTCGTCGTGCGGGAGCCATTCCCCCTGGCAGCACGGCCCCGTGCTGGTCGCGGATCAGCTGACCGTCGACCATCCAGTGCGGACGGGAGTGATCGACAGACGTGGCCGAGTCGATGTCCCGGCCGTCGAAGAGCCAGTTCGTCCTCACCTGCACACCAGCGCAGGCAAGTTCCGCGATCGTGGTCAGGAATGCCCTGAGCCCGTTGCCCGGGCCGCCGCCCGGCCGGGCGTCGCAGGCCACCGCCAGGTGCGGACGCTCGCCCAGCACCGCCTTGACCAGGCCAGTTATCACCTGGCCGGGTCCCGTTTCGACGAACACACGGGCACCTGCCGCGTACATCCCTTCGAGCTGTTCGACGAACCGGACCGGCGCGGCCACTTGCGCGGCCAGCTCCGCACGAATCCCTTCGGCATCCGCCGGATACGGTGCGGCGGTGCGGTTGGACCAGACAGGCGTGGCAGGTGCCGACACGGCCTTTTCCTCGAGCACCGCGGCAAACGCGTCCGATGCCTGCGCAACGACCGGGCTGTGGAAAGCGCACATGACGGGGAGACGACGGGCTTGCAGGCCGACGGCCGCTAGGGCGTCGACGGCCTTGGCGACGTCATGGCTGGGACCGGAGATGACCGCTTGGGTCGGCGTGTTGTGGTTGGCGAGCACTACCCGGCCGACCAGGCCCGCCTGTTCGAGCACGTCGGTGACCTCGACCGCGCTGCCGGTCACCGCTGCCATCGCACCCGGGTCGTCTCCGGCCGCGGCGACGATGGCGGCAGCCCGTTCACGGCTCAGATCCAGCAGGGCACCAGGCTCGTAGGCACCGACCGTACACAAGGCGACCAGTTCGCCATAGCTGTGCCCGGCCACCATGTCGGGCCGTATGCCGAGCCTCCGCAGGACATGATCCACGGCAAGTCCGCCTATGCCGAGGACCGGTTGAGCCACCCGTGTGTCCCGCAACCGGTCCCCCTGCGCGTGCGCAGTGGCCTCGTCGAAGGCAGTGGGCGGGAACAGCAAGTCGGACCACTCACGCCCCAGCACCGCATACTCACGAAGTTCGGGGAACGCAACGAAGAGGTCCGCCAGCGCGCCAGGCCGCTGGCTTCCCTGCCCTGGGAATACGAACGCCACCTTGCCGGTTCCCTCGGCCGGAACCTCGGATGGTTGCACAAGCCCGCCGCGGGGATCGTGTTCCCCGGCCAGAGCTCGGACGAGCAACCGACGCAACTCCGTGAGATCCGAGGCCACCACCGCGACCCGCACCGGACCGCTGCGCGGGTTGGAGTTCCGGGCGACGGCGGCGGCCAGTTGCCGCATGGATCCGCTCCGGCCCGCGTCGACCTCGTCGCGCAGCCTGCGCACGGCGACATGGGCGCCGGCCAGGTCGTTGCCACGGAAGCAGAACAACTCGACGGGCCACTCCCACTGTGCATGCCGAGGGTCGGCCGTCGGGGCATGGGCGCTGAGCACGACGTGGAAGTTGGTGCCGCCGAACCCGAACGCGCTGACTCCGGCGATCCGTTCGCAGGCCGGGGTCGCCCACGGACTGGCCTCCGTATGAAAGGCGAACGGGCTGGTCTGCGGGTCCCAGGCAGCGTTGGGCCGGGTGAGGTTGATCGTCGGCGGTTTCACGCCGTAGTGCAGCGCCAGCGCAGTCTTGATCAAACCGGCCATTCCGGCCGTGCACTTGGTGTGCCCGATCTGGGACTTCACCGACCCGAGCGCAGTGCTGCCCGGCTCCGCGCCCGAGTCGGCGAACAGCTCGGTCAAGGTCCGCAACTCGGTGCGGTCACCGACGACGGTGCCGGTGCCGTGAGCTTCGACAAGGCCAACCTGGGCGGGGGAAATACCTGCCATCGCGTACGCGCGGTCGAGCGCACGTCGTTGGCCTTCCGGGCGCGGCGCGGTCAGGCCCATTGCCCGCCCATCGCTCCCCGCGCCCACGCCTTTGACGACCGCGTACACCCGGTCGCCGTCACGCTCCGCGTCGGCGAGGCGCTTGAGCACCACACAGGCGACGCCCTCGCCGATGGCGATGCCGTCACCGGTACGGTCGAAGGTGCGGCTGCGCCCGGTAGGCGACAACGCGTGCACCGTGGTGAACATCAGGTAGTCGTTGATGTTGTTGTGCAGATCCGCGCCTCCGCAGACCATCAAGTCGCTGTGTCCGCCGACAAGTTCCTTGCATGCCACGTCCAGCGCGGTCAGCGAGGAGGCACAGGCCGCGTCCACCGTGTAATTGGGCCCGCCGAGGTCAAGCCGGCTCGCCACCCGTCCCGCGATGACATTAGGCAGCACACCGGGGAACGAGTCCTCGGTGATCCGCGGGAGCAGGTTTTCCATATCCGCAGGCACCGCGCCGAAGTACGCCGGCAGGACGAGCCGGAGCGTCTGTGCGTTGGCCATTTCGCTGCCGCCTTCAGCACCGAAGATCACGCCGGTGCGGGCGTGGTCCGCGTCTCGCGCATCGTACGGATACCCGGCGTCGCGCAATGCCCGGTTCGACATCTCCAGCGCCAAAATCTGGTTTGGGTCGATGCTGGCCAGCGCGGCGGGAGGGATCCCGTATCCGACCGCATCGACGGGCACCGGGTCGATAAAGCCGCCCCATCTGGAAACGGTGATCTTCCCCGCCTGGCCCGGTTCGAGGGTCGGTGAATAGTAAAGGTCGGCGTCCCAGCGATCGGCGGGGACTTCGGTGATCCTGTCGGCACCGCTGAGCACGGTCTGCCAGAACGAGGCGAGGTCGGGAGAACCGGGAAGGACGCAGGCCATTCCGATGATGGCGACGTCGACCGGTTTGGGTTCCGCCTTCTCGTGTTGCGTGTCCTCGAAGCAGGCCCGCAGTGCCGTCAACCGCTCGGCGTGAAAGTCCGCCGCACCGGACGTCACTTGAGTGTGCAGCGTTTTGATCGTGGTGCCTGCCGTGCGCAGCACCGAGACCTGCCCGGCCATGAACAGTCCTTGTTCGGCCTGGACCGCACCGTCCACAGTCACCAGTTCGTCGCCCTCTCGGCGCAGCCCCTTGCTGGCAATGCGCAGGCGGCCGACGTTGAGCACCTCCAACTGGTCCCACAGCTCTCGGTTCGATGAGCCGGCCTGCTCAAGTCCTCGCCGCAGGTTGTGGAAGTCGTCAACGAACGGTGACGGCAGACAACGGGTCACCAGACCCGGCGCGGTCTCCAGCAGACTGGTGGTGGTGGCCTCCACGGCGCGCTGCCGGAACAGCGGCTGGATGGCACCGGACGCCACGGCTTCGTCGGTGAAGAGATAGGCGGTGCCCATGACCAGGCCCACCTGTACGCCGCGATCGGACAGCGTCCCCGCCATCGCCGCGACCATGGCGGCGGACCGCTCGTCGTGGATGCCGCCAGCGAAGAGCATTTGGAGGTCCGTTGCCGGAACCGCAGGGTGGTCGACGAGGAAGTCCTCGACGACTTGCAGCTGCACCTCCCACAGCGCATAACTCGTTCGGGATCCGATGTGACCGCCGCACTCGGCCCCTTCGAAGACGAACTTGCGGGTGCCGGCAACCAGGTACTGGCGCAGCAGAGTCGGCGACGGCACATGCAGGAACGTGCTGATGCCCGCCGCTTCGAGGTCTTTCGCGAGCGCTGGCCGGCCGCCCGCGATGATCGCACACGTCGGCTTGATCTCAAGGAGCAGGCGAGTCTGTGCCTCACGCAACGCTTCAGGCGCGAATCCGAGCAGTCCGGCTCCCCACGGCCGAGTGCCCATGGCAGCGGCCGCCTCCGTCAGCATGCGCCTTGACTGCTCGGGATCTGCGAGAGAGAGCGCGATGGTAGGAAGGCCACCTTGATCGGCGACCGAAGCGGCGAAGGCCGCCTCGTCGCTGACTCTTGTCATCGGCCCCTGCACGACAGGCAACGCCGTGCCGAGGGTGCGGGCCAGCGGCGCGCCCACGCAGAACGATCGGCCTGCCGTCTCGGACGTCGCCGCGGCGCGTACGGCCTGCCGTATGCCGCGCACGGCAGCGGCCGTGCCCGCCCAGCGATGGGCGAACGAAGCGGCGAGCCAGCCGTCTTGACCGATGGGAAGCAGTTCTCCACCAAGCTTCAGGCCCCGGAGGTCGCCTTCGCGAACAATCTCGCTGCCGTCCATTCGCCTCATCAAGGCACGCAAGTCGTCGTCGACGACAGCCTCCGGCTGCATCAGCAGCTGGCTGTCCAAAACGACCCCGGCCGCTCCGCCGACAACAGATGCGACCGCCGTTCGCGGCCCGATACCGCCCGCTGCCCAGACCGGAACGGTCACCGCATCATCGGCAAGCAACTGCTGCAGGAGAACGAAGGCACTGAGCTCACTGACCCGGCCGCCCGACTCCATTCCGCGCGCGATGAGGCCTGCCGCACCGGCATGCACCGCCGCGCGGGCCTCGCCAAGATCGGTCACCTCGACAATCGTTCGGCAGCCTGCGGGCAGCGCGGAACCCAGCCACGTCAGGCCGGCTGCCAGCACCACCACCGCGGGCTTAGCGCCAAGTAGATCCTCCACATCGGCCAGAGGCAGGGCGTTGCCGCTGCCGATCCGGACTCCCAACCTGCCCCGGGTCCGTCCACGGCAGTGCCGAAGGCCACGAACAGCACTGTCGTCGTCTGCAAGGTCGACCACTCCCAACCCGCCGCCTCGCGCGACCTCGTGGAGCAGGTGCGGGCTCACCTCCAGACCGGCACCGCCGCTGATAGCAATCACCAGGTCTTCAGGAACCACGGCGGTCGACGTAGTCACGATGTACCTGCTTCTCGTCCCGACTGCTTTTAAAACCTAAGCCCCGACACAGTCGCACCGATTCGGCTTTCCGTCCTCTTGCGGCGTCGGGGCGTGCCCTTCTGCGCCGAACTCTTTGGACGTCCATACCCGGTACGCTGCACCGTTGTTTCGCGGCGGTACCCGCCGGCGCACGGGGCCTAGCTCACCGCCCTGCAAGGACGGCGACCACAGTGGAGAGTGCGCCTCGGGAGTGGCAGCAAGACGATCCGCAGCTGTGTGTCCGGCGAACGCCAGTCAGGACGGCGTATGCGGGCTCCGCACACATAGGTCCACGTCGGACAAGCTACGCAGGGCGGCGAACTCGCATGTCGTCTAACGCCAACCCCACTCCGAAGACTTGTGCGATCCAGTGAGAAACGTTCATCGCGGCCGGCCGCTGGGCCAAGCCGGCTGCTAATGGCAGCCCGAGCGCGATCGCACGACCGTGAGGTCGAACTCGGCAGTCAACCCTGAAAAGCCCGGTACCGAAACTGGCCGCACAACGCCGTCCGCGCCGGCATCTCGCCTCCGCACCGCGCCGAGAGAGCGGTGACCTGCAGGGCTCGAATGGCTTTGCGGTCGCGTAGCTGTCGGGCAAGTCCTCGATGCCGCAGCAGGCAAAGGTCGCCCGGCGCACGCAGTCGCCGACGCGGCTGGCGACGACGGCCAACCCTACGTTGGCGAGGCGGTCCCGGCCAACCGTCCTCCGGGCCGATGCACATGACTCGATGTTCCGGAGAACGAATCGTTCGTCTCGTCGACGACCAGCAGCAGCACCGTGGCCCGGGAGCGGGCATGCACACCAGCAGATCAGCGTCCGCCGATTGCCGGCAGTCGAACGTCTGGTCGTCGTCATAGGCAGCGTCGGCCTAGAACTCGTCCGGTGTCGCCTAACTGATCGCGGTCCTCACCTGCTCGCAGGTACCTGGTCAGGCAATTCGGAACGGGTCACCGCAACCTCCGGTGCCGCCGGAGGAGCCGTCGTCACACCCGCGCCCGGGCGCTGCTGGGCCAACCGCCGGCCAGCAGCGCCGTCTGCGCCCACATCACCAAGCAACTCCGCCAGACCGGCAGCTGAGAGCCCGTACTCAGCGCACTCGGCCAGCTCGCCGGAAGGCTCGACGAGCTTCCCACACCCATTGACTACGGGCGTCGCCGTGCTGGCACCGGATCTCGGCCGCCGACCTGAACCGCGTGACCTGGCAGGCTGCCTGCACCCAGATCCGCTACCGCTCCTCCGGACGCCAGGAACGCTTCGCGCGACTGCGGCATGGTCGACACCAGCCGCCGTCGATAGCGAGGCTGGGTTCGCAGCCGGCGAGCAGTTCGCCGCGTCCCTGGGCGGCCGCAAGCAGGATCGCGTGTTCCCGGTGGTTCAGGGTTGCTGGGTCCATGGTGATCACTTCCCCCGAGCTCGCCCCCACGACGTTCGTGGGGCCCCTGGTCTCTATGGTTCGCGTTGAACGATGTGGATCACGGGGTGTCGGATGGCGACTGCCTTGCAGGGTCTCGGGGTGCGCGACATGTCGATCACGTTCGACCTTCAGTCTTTGGGTTGCTTCACGGCCGCGTCGCCTGATCGGTCCCGTACTTGTCACTTTTCCTCATTCGATGCCGATCAGATCAGCGACCGCACGGCCCCTTTTGCATAGGCCAGCCGAGCATCAGGGGAGGGTAACCGACCGGTCGCGGGTGACCGCGCCGCCGGTGCGGTCACCCGCCAGCCAGCACGGCCTTCATTGCCCAGCAGTCCTGCTCGCCGCTGGCGGGCTCGGGTTCCCGCTCGACGCTCTCGCCGTCATCGGGGCCGGAGGCGCATGAGGGCAGTGGTGTGCGCAGTGCTGGGAGCGGGGGTCATCCGGTCGGGCATGCGGGCGCGCAGCGCGTCGCCCAGGGCGGCGAGATCCGGTTCGCGCAGGTGCAGCCAGCCGCACGCCTCGCCCAGCTCGGCCGACGACGCTCCGGCACCGCGTGCCACCCTCTGGGCCGAGGGTACGGAGGCGGCTAGCGCGGATCGCGTGATCAGGTCGTCGGCCTGGGCGTAACTGAGCCGGATCGGCTGCGGCGGCCTCTCGCATGCGGGGACGAGCAGCCGCAGCCCGCCGGCCGCGCGCCGGATGTCGAGCCGCGTGGGCATCGAGCAGGTCCTTCCCTTCAGGGGTGTGGGCTCTGACTTGGTCGGCTCGCCGCGGCCGGGACTCAACCGGGGACCGGCAGTGATCACCCAGCCGAGAACCCTCGGTCCATGTCGAGAGCCGGGCCGAGCGATGTCGGCGGCGGGCGGGGTGCGGGCGTACATCGCGGGGCACAGCCGGTGCCCGGCGGCGGGTAGGCGGTGGGTTCGGTGGATCTGGACGAGGACGCGGTGCCGGCGCGGGGCCTGCGCCGGTACGTGGACGCGGTCGGGGCCGCGGTGGGGGCGGGCCCGGATCTGGTGGTGTGGCTGCTGGACGCCCCCGCGACTGCCTACGTCCCCCTGTACGGGCGGTTGCCGGTGTTCCCGGAGCTGGACCTGGCGCTGGTGTGGGACGAGCAGGCCGGCTGGGCGGTCGCGGTCGAGGCCGACTCGGGCTTCGACCTGGTCGAGGTGTCCTATCTGGGCGGGGACGTGCTGCCCGTCCCCGCCGCTGTGGCGCGGTTCGTGCGGGCGCTGACGGCGGGCGGCCGGCCCGGCCGACCGGACCGGCCGGTGCTGCGCGAGGTCGGGGACCCCGGCCTCGACCGGCGCCTCGCGGCGTGGCCGCCCGCCGGAGCCGCGTCGCCGGAGCCGGGCACGCCGGGCGGCGAGGCAGCCGCCGCCGCGTGACCTCCGGCGGCACCCGGGGGTCACGCGGCGGCGGCTGCGTCCGCCGGGGGGTGCGCCCCGCGCTTGGGAGGGGCAAGGGGCGCACCCCCGGTCGTGTCGCCGCGGCCGGGCGTTCGGGGACGCGGGCCGCGGCCGGGGAGGCGCGGGCTAGCGGCCGGCGGGCCGGTCCTCGCGCTCCGGGCTGGCGATCCGGACGCCGAGGAGGTGCTCGACGAGCGGGACCGGGTTGAGCAGGCTGACCGTCGGGGAGGTCGCGAACACCAGGCCGGCCGCGCGCTGCTGGCGGTCGACGGCCACCGCGCCGGAGTCGCCGGGCGCGGCGAGGGTGGCGTCGGCGACGATCTGCTTGGCGAAGCGCGCGACCCGCCCGTGCGGGTAGTTCACCGTCACCGTGGCGTTGACGGCGCGGACCCGGCCGGTCGTCCGCCCGGTGGCCCGGCCGCTCTTGGCGAGGAGCTCCCCGATCCGCGGGGCGGGGTCGGCCTGGGACACCTCGCCGATCCAGTGGATCCGCCGGTCCAGCTGGTCGAACCGGCTCTCGGCGATCGCCGCGTCCACATGGTTCACCGGGACGGTCGGCCGGTCGCCGACGGGCTCGTGGCCGTGGCTTCCTCCGGGCGGAATCCGCTCGGAGGGCGAAGGTCCGGCCGCCTTTCGCTCCGCACTGCCCACCTGCTGAGCAAGGTCGTCCAGCTCCCCGACACTGTCGGCGGAAAGCACCGCGCCCCTGGCTCGAAGACGATTTCCCGCTGCGGCACTAAGAAGCGTGCGACTGTATTCCTCCACGGCGGACTCGAAGAGTTCCGCCGCAAGCCAGCCGTAAGCCTGGTTCTCTGTCGCTCCTGCCCGCAACGCCGCCCCGATCGCGGGCAACGGCCCGCGAGGTGCCGCGATGCCGCCCGCCCACGCGCAACCGCACGCGTCCCGGACAAGCCTCGACCACGGCGCGTTCACCCTTGGCCAGGAGACGGTTCCCCCGTTCTCGTAAAGAATATGCGGCTCACACGAAGAAGCGCAATGCGCCGCGGCCACCGCCGCACTGTCGCCGGTCACCGGAATCACTCGTCTCACGCAGTCGTTCTCCTGATCCGCACAGCAGTGCCTAGAATTCTTTCCGCCGCGGTTTCAGGCGCGCGTCCGCGCGCTCGATCAGCCGGTACAGCTGCGCCCATTGCGCCAGCGAGGAATGCCCACCTGGGACGAACACAGGTCGAACGGCACCGTCATGGCCGCTGCCCCGCTTGCCGACGATCCGCCTCGATGCCGCTGCTGCCGACGACCGCGGTCACCGGGTGCCGCAGCGCCTTGTTCGCGGATGACAGGTTCCAGCCGGACCGAAGTCCGCCCCGAGAGCCGACAGGAACACCCAACCGGGCCGCCGACGAGGATACCGGCCGCTATGCACAGTCATTGCGACCGCGTCGTCGCCCACCCGGGACATCCAACTCTCATTTGGCAATGATCGTCCATGCTATTTGTTAAAATAGTGCCCAAAGGGGCCACGACCACACTGGGTTTGCCCAGGAGCCGGGCAGCCGAAGCAACCGCCGGTGGGCACGGAAGAGCCGCGCGACGCCAGGACGTTCGGCACCGCGCGAGATGAATTCGCCGCTGGGCCGTGGGACAGCGGCGCACAGCGGGCAGGTGCGCGATGATCGCTGCCGGCGCGCGAGGAACGAGCAGTCCTGCTCGCGGCCGATGTCCAGGCAACACTTGACGAACCGGGTTCAGCCGCGGGCTGCTTGGAGCTCCGGCAGGGAGTCGGTATCGGACGAGGCGCGAACTACTCGCCAGAGCGGCGGCCGAAGAGATGTCGTGCGGGATCGCGGCCGCCGCCGGCGAGAGCGCCCGTCAGCCGAGATCAGCGAGCGGAGAGCGTTGATCGCGATTGATTTGCAGCAGGTCCGTGACCTTGTCGGCACCGAACGGGGGCAGGGAGCAGATCGTCTGCCATCGCAACGGGGTCCACCCGCGCAGGCGTCCATTCAGCCGGTTCGCGAAATGCACCGATCGACGCGGACCCTTGATCTGTTGTGCTGCCGGGGCCGGGCAGACGTCTGCCGCCACGCCATTGCGTACGGAAATTGCCCACCTGGATCGCCGAGCGACAGCGCTCGTCCGGCCGGACCGGCAGTGCCTTCGGCGAAAACTGCCACGACCGATCCGAAACCGGTTCGACCCGAGCCGCACCGCCCGTCTCCTGCCGAAACCACCAGACGGGGCTCTCTCCCGGCGTTCGGCGTCGTCATTATCCATGCCTGCCGTCTCCGCTCGCCGCGGTCGCAGAAGAGATGAGACACCAGCCGGTCCCGATGATTCCCGCCGCCTGGCAACCACAGCGGTCCGGTTGTTAGAGTCAGGGAGATCGCTTTCCATTTTCAGGAGGAATCACCCGTCATGGCGCAGAAAGTCCTCGTCGAGATGGTCGACGACCTCGACAGCTCCGCAGCCGGCCAGACTGTCCGATTCGGACTCGATGGCGCCCAGTACGAGATCGACCTGTCCGACGACAACGCGTCCGCCCTGCGCGACGAACTCGCCAGGTTCATCGCCGCAGGACGGCGCACCGGCGGGCGCAGGACCACCGCGCACATCTCGGCCGCGCCCACGGCGGAGGATCGCGAACGCTCTCGAGCGATCCGCGCCTGGGCCGTCGAGAACGGCTGGGCCGTCGCCGAGCGCGGCCGCATCCCGACCGAAGTCATCACCGCGTACGACGAACGCCAGCAGGAGGAACCGAAGCCACCCCGCAACCGAGCGATGAGAAAACCTGCCGCGAAGTAGCCCAACGGAATTGGCGAGCAGACCTCCCCGAAGCCGGCTTCTGGGCGCTGTTTCCGTCAGGATGCCCCACGCCTCCGCAAGGGAAGTGCTGCGTCATCGGTCGATGCGGCGCAGCGGATTTCCACCTGCGGACAGCTTGAGCGCGTCCAGCACGCCGACAATTGGCTCCCGCCTCGATGCGCAAAGTCATCTTCCCAAGCTGCGGGGCGCGCTGAACCGCGCGCGTCACCCAGCCGCGCACCGGACGCGCGGTTACAGCCGCCACATCACCATACGAGGGATCCGGCTCGTCAATATGACAATGCTCGCCATTGCTATTCGCCAACAGGCTTGGCTGCCTGCCCAGCGGCGCAGCCACCGACCGCGAAACCGCATAAAGGCATCTGGCCGGTACCGAGACCTCCCCGGGAATTGGTCATTAGCGACCGGGAACCACCATACTCCCGCAATTCGGCCCGAACGATCCACCGCCGCCCCGATCAGTGACGTCCCGGAGGAACCGTGGATCCGGACTGACCTGAAGATTCCCCTAAGCACGGCGAAATCGGTTCCTCTTTCGACTCCGCGGGCTGACACGGACGACCGTTGCCCGGCGGATCCGACACCCCGGGCAGCAACCTCTCGACACCACGATTTCCAGCCCAGGATCGACCACGGGCAGTCGCACGGCGCTCCGTGATCCGGCCCGCCGAGGCATGGGCCGGATCACGGAGCGCCGTGAGGAGCAGATGCTACCGCAGCGCTCTGATCGGGATGTCGAGGCAGGACTCAGCGCCTCGAGGGGAACCAATCGAAATGACGGCGGGCGCGGTGTTGGCGTCCGCGTAGGACGGATCGTGGGTGGCGATGACCAACTGGAGCTGCCGGCCTTTGGCCAGAACATAGTGGACAGGATGCAGCGCGAAGGTCGCGATGGCGGTCCGGCTTGGTCGGCCGCCGCCGAGGGTGAAAGGGGCGTGCGTGATGATTGTCGCCTCGCCGCTGACGGGGTCGCTGTCCATGAGATAGGCGACGATCGTCGTGTTCCGCTGATCCGAAGTCACGGTCAGTTGCAGATCGAGGTCCCCCTGGATGCGCATCGGGTGCTCCGCTGGAGCGGCAGTCCAGATCGCGGCGAGGTCCCGGTCAATCTCGGCGGTCCGGTAGACTTGGGGCAGGCCCGCACGCTCGGCCAGGCCGGTCCGGACCAGTTTGGGGGCGACGACGACCTGGGTTTCCTTGCCGGTCGCAGCCACCGGCCGAGCCCAGCCCGGCTCCGGCCGGCTCTCCGTCATCTGCGCGTCGCGCCGTCCGGCGGAGGCGCCCGTCAGGTACAACCGGACCTTGGGCAGGTTGCAGCTTTCCCAGTCGGGGTGGGACAGGTCGGACAGCAGGTTGTGCATGTACTCAGAGCGCACGCCAAACCGCGGCGCTACCCCGTCACCAGCGTTTCCGCCAAGGAAGTGGTCCATCCATCGGTAGGCCATTTCGGTGGGCTTGGAGACGGCGCCGAGCAGGCCGGGCAGTTCGCTGTTGCCGTGGTCGCCGATCTGGATCAGCAGCGATTTGGGGCACTGCAGCCCGGTGAACAGGTCGACGACAGCGGGTGCCGGGAAAATCGTTTCGTGCCACGAGGTGGTCAGCATGATCGGCGTCTGTGCGTCGTTGTAGGCCCGCAGGTAGTGGTTGGGCGAGCGGAGCCGGGCGAACTCTCTGACCTCGTCGTCGATGTCGTTGTCGCGGATCTTCTCGATCACGGCTCGGAACTCCTTCGAGCACCGGTCCTCGCCGAACAGCGCCACGAGCGCTTCGAACGCCTTCGTGCGACGAGTGCCGTTCTCGCACAACGACGTCAGCAGGTTGCCCCACGCACTGGTCCCGACGACCGCTTTGATCCGCTGGTCGCGCGCGGCGAGCAGAAGACCGGTCCCGGCGCCGTAGGACGCTCCGAAACAGCCGATCCGATCTGCGGCGACAGACCGGTGCCCAGACAGCCAGTCGATGATCTCGGAGGCGTCGGCGATGTCCTGCGGCCCGGAGAACTGGATCTCGCCTCCGGATTCGGCAAGGCCGCGCTGACTGTAGGAAAGGACCGCATATCCGCCGAGCGCCCAGCGCGGGAGCAAGCCGACGCAGGCCAGCCGGCCGATCCTGTTCAACGGGGCGGGCATGAGGATCGTCGGACAGGTCTGCCCGGACGCGCGGTCGCGCGGGACGCTCAGCGCCGCGTCGATCCGCGTCCCGTCCGACATGGAAATCGGGAACTCGTCGTAGGCGGCGACTTCCGCGTACGTCTCGTAGATGTCAGCCATGCCCCACTGGTCGAGCCGGCCGATGCGGCGCGGCGAAGGATCGAGCAATGCCTCGCGGATCGCACAGAGCTTGGCGAGGTCGTCGTCGCGGAGCGCGAATGGGTTCTCCATGTAGCCGTCAACGGGCATGAAGGCAACCGCCTTTCAGAGCAGGGGATGTCGCTGAAGTAGCAGCACGATGATCGGCGCCCGGCCTCCATTTCAGGATAGCCAGCGGACACGATCACTCATTCAAGTGAAACAAGCGGTTCAACCTTGCCGCATTCGGCAAGCAAAAGGGCACCGAAGGACCGCAATAGTGCAATCCGTCCCGATGACGCTTCCCCAGAGGAGACGTGCATGGTAGCCAGCAAGCAGACGTACGGGACAAATTCGGCAAGAGTCCCGCTCTGACACTCGAGGTGAAGCAGAAAAGCGAAATTCGGACAATCCGGAACGAATTCCTCCCAGAAGCCGCGCTGTGCCATTCCTCGGCGAACCGCTGGTTCGGGGGTTCGGACCCGAATCCGGTGCCGCCTTTCCTCGCAGCGCCGAGGACTGCCGTACTGGGCGAATATTCAGCGCGCACCGCAGGAGGAATCCGATGCGCGAGGCCTACAGTCAGTAGCGCGATCGAGTCGGCCTCGATGAGATCTTCAGCGGATCGGGCTGCGCGTCGGTTGTTCTCGTCACAGATCTTTCGTTCGTATCATTCTGTGTTCTCATCAGGCGGTTTCGCGACGTCCAACAGGAGTGCGCGGGTGCGAAGTATCGGGAAATTGACAGGGTTCACCGCGGCTGCCGTGGTGACAGCCCTGGCGTTGATCGCGCAGGTCGGTATTGGTGAAGCTGTTTCGGCCACGACACCGCCCGCCCCACGTGCCGCGCAGGTCCGGCTCGCCGACCCGCCAGGCACGGATCCGGCCGCCGAGCGCACGACCAGGCAGTTTGACGTCTGGTCAAAGCAGTCGCCCGAGGAGTGGAACGAATCTCTTGAGGAGGGCTGCATCGAGCACGGTGGCACCGCCTGCGAGATGACCGGTCCGCAAGCCCGGGCGCTGCAGAACGACATCCGGACGCTGACGAAGCAGATGCACGACGAGATCCTGGCCAACCCGGCCGAGGTCGCTGAACTGAAGCAGGACCGGAAGCAACAGCAGGAGTCCCGCGGCATCGGCAGCGGCTTCGGCAAGCTGGTCAAGACCGTCGCCAAGTTCGCGTCAAACCCGGCCGTGCGACGACTGGCGGACAAGGCCGACGACATCGGCGAGATCGCCGGTCACGTCACTAACGCCACATACGCCCAGGCTGGACTGTCCGAGAGCACCGAAGTCGCCGTCGCCAAGTCGGTCATCTCGATGACCCCGGTGATCGGCGACATCTTCTCGCTCGGCGAGTCGATCGCGAATGGCGACATCGAGGGTGGAGCAGTCGCGGTGGTGTCGTTGATCGGCACCGCGGTCAGCGTCGCGTTCCCGCCGGCCGGGGCGGTCGTCGCGGTCGCGCTTGCCGCCTACTACCTGGCGAAGATGTTCATTGGCTGGTTCAGCGCCAAGCCCCGGGACTGGATCGCCGATCCGCCGGGGACACCGCAGGAACTGTTCGAGTCCGGCGCGGACCTCAAGTGGGAGACGCACAAAGTGGCGGGCAAGGACGTCGCAATCGCCTTCCCGCCGCCGAACGGGCAGGCTAAAACCGTCAAGCAAACGCTGCTGCTGGACTCGAAATGGACCGACACCAACAGGGACCGCCAGCCGGTCAACTACACGATCAGCGGAAAAACGCTCGTCGTCGAGGTGCCCGTCCATTTCACCGACGTGTCGATGGGCGTCTGGCAGAACGGCCGCAGGACGGCGACGAGCTCGAAATGCATGATCGCGCCGGGGAAGACAGTCTATCTGACCTGCGAGATGGACAAGGCGACGTTGATCGGCCTCAACCGGCCGGCGGTGCTCCAAGTTGCCTACAGCTATGACAAACGCAACGAGCGAAGCTGCGCGGCGAAGCCGTGCGCTGTCCACGAGGGCAAATCATTCAACGCGTACCTCAGGGTGCGCTTTGAGCGCTACGAAGCTGGTGCAGCTGAAGCTTCCCTACAGCGTCGGCTACCTGTGAGCACTCCTGGGTAGCTTCGCGCCGCCCGGCAGTCAACTTGCCGGACGGCGCGAAGCAGACTTTAACAGTGGTGTCCGGGTCTCGGCAGATCCAGCGCTGGGTTCGCGGCGAAGAACGCTACCGGTTTGAGGTGGAAGCCCACTTTGGACACCGGCATCACCGGCCAGTCCTCCGGGCGCGGCACGTGGTTCGCTCCGAACGTGTACCAGACAACGACATCGGCGTCCACGAGCGGGCGGTTGGCCCGGACGTACTCGACGAGTCCGTCGTCGCCGGGACGCTGGTTGGGGTAGTCGCCGGACGCGTAGCGCTGGTCCGGATCGTAGGCGGTGACCCACAAATGCCGGTACGCGAAGCCCGCGCGCCTGCTCGTTTGCGATCCGGTCTGGGCCAGCGGCAGGATGTTGGTCCCCGGCATCAGCTGGTAGCCGACTGGGCGGCCGGTGTGGTGGCGGACCGACGGGTTGACGACTGTCCAATTGCGACCGGAGAGCGGGTCGACCAGCCGCTGTGCCTGGCTTTCCCGGGCGAGCAGCGTCGGTTGCGCGGCGAACGCGTTGTGCTGCTCGGAGCCTGGCACCGCGACAGTGTCCACTTCGTACACGCTGTTGTGCTCGCCGTCGACGGACATGTCCAGCCGCATGTTGAAGAAGTGCTGATGGTTCGGTGCGTACAGGCCGGGAGCGACCGCGGTGCCGTAGCGCGGAGCATCTCCCTCGTACGCGCCGGTGGAGACGATGCCGGTGAGCTTCACTTCGAACTCGATGGTGCCGTCGAGGTAGAAGTACCAGAAGAACCCGTAGTCGTAATTGTTCGCCGTGGCCCAGCAGGAGACCACAAGCCGGCGTTGCCGACGGGTTTCGGCGTGCCCGAGGTTGCCGTCGGTGTGTTTCCAGGCCAGGTTGTCGTCCTCCTCGTGGATGCAGACGGCGTTGGGCAGCGTCACGGG